>NZ_QRJA01000013.1:0-67772 GCF_003471405.1 Collinsella sp. AM20-15AC | reverse complement strand
CACGCAAAGGGGGCCACTTAATGTGGCCCCCGTCTTGCGCAGGACTGTTTGAGCAGCAGACCTTTCCCGCGCCTCCGCCTGCCGCCGATTTGGGCCCCCGACCCCGTTACTTGATCTTGGTCGTACCCGGCGCCAGGTTGGGGTCGGTCTCGTTGGCCTCGGTCTGGAAGTGCTCCGTATAGACGTTCTTGCCGTCGCGGAACATTTCGTAGTACTGCATCTTGGCGTAATCCTCACGCGCCTTGGTGGCGGCTGCGGCTGCGGCGTCGTCACCGGTGACGTTGGAGGAGAGCGCCCAGCGCAGGCTGGCGTCCTCGTAGCCCACGGAGTTGATGGCGGGCAGCGACTCGCGCAGCGTCATGTGCGCTTTCTGGTAGTCGGTCAGCGGTGCGCCGATCAGTTGCATCAGCTGGGTGGACAGGTAGTTGGTGGACAGGTCGTCGACCTCGCTCGTCTGGTCACAACCGGCAACGTCGTAGTTAGCCCAAATGATGTAGTCGGTCTGCCACAAGCGCTCCTGGTGGGTGGCGTCGTCCTCGCCGGTAAACCACTTATCGTTGAACTTGGACGGGAAGAACGGCTGGTGGTCGCCCCAGAACACCACGACCACCTTGCGGTCGAGCTTGCTCAGGGCGTTGAGGAAGTAACGCAGCGCTTGGTCGGACTGCTCGATGCACGAGACATACTCGTCAACATCGGAGAGCGTGCCGTCCTCGACGGTCTTAGCGTCCAGGTCGGTCGTGTCGATGTTCAGGTGCATCTGCTTGTCGACCGGCAGCAGACCCGTGTCGTAGCCCGAGTGGTTCTGCATGGTCACATCGAAGATAAACTGCGGATCGGCGTTCTGGTCGAGCAGCTCAAGAATCTTGTCGTAGGTTGCCTGGTCGGTCACCATGCCGCGCAGGGTATCGGCGCCTTGGAAATCGTTGATGGACAGGAACTGGTCAAAGCCAAAGTCCTTGTAGACGTTCTCGCGGTTCCAGTTGGTCGCGTGGTTGGGGTGCATGGCCGTGGTGGAATAGCCGAGCGATTTGAACTGCTCTGTCAGATTCCCGGTCGTTTCCATGTTGTAGATGGTGTAGGGGTACACGCCCGAGCCCAGGTTGGCCATGGAGTTGCCGGTCATAAACTCAAACTCGGTATTGGCCGTGCCGCCGCCGTAGGCGCTCACGTAGAGCTTTCCGCGGCTGAGGCAGTTGGACAGGTTCTTAAAGTACTGCGGACCTTCGTAGCCGGCGCGCATGTTCTGGTAGATCGACAAATCCGAGAACGTCTCGTTCATGATAGCGATGACCGTGGGCTTCTCGCTGTCGAACTGCTCCTTTGCGGCGGCGCGCTCGTCGCTCTTGGCCGCGTCGGATTTGTCGTAGGCCTTGGCGTACTTTTTGAGCGTGGCCTTGGCGTCATCGACAGAATAGTCGGCGGGTTTGGGCGGCTTGATGGACTGTGCCGCGCTAATAAAGGCAGGCAGATAGCCCTCGCGCCAGTAGCTCTCGAGCGGACGCCAGGTGTAGACGGTGATGCCGAGGGTGTTGTAGTAGTCGATGAGCGTGACATGCGCGGTCACGCCGCCCAGGCACAGCACCGCCACGAGCAGGTTGGTGAGCAACATGCGCTTGGCGTTGGCGGCGCCCTTCTGACGGTGCGGCGCGACCAGGCCGGCGTACTCGCACAGCAGCATGGCGATGGCGGTAAAGCCCATGGATAGCACGCAGAACAGCGAGATCGAGAAGGTGTAGCCGGTGCCGGCGACTGCGGCGGCGGTGGAGATGGCCGAAAGGTCGCCCGGCTGGATGGGCATGGATTTAAACGTGATGACAAAGAACTCGGCAATGCCCAGGACAAAGAGGGCAAAGGCCAGGACCGCGGGAGCTGCGCCGTGGCGCTGGAATAGGAAGAACAAGCCAGTCATGAGTGTGGCGATGATGGCCCACTCGAGCAGGATGCACAGGGGGTAGACCCAGGTAAAGTCGTGGTTGGACGAGACCTCCATGCCCAGCAGCGCAAAGACGCCGGCGAGCAGCAGGCACAGGACGGCGGCGACGAGCGGTTTGCCCACAAAGGCGCCGCGCAGGCGGGCGAGCTTGCCGGTGGGGGCGGGGGCGTCGGGCTCGGCGAACGCAAAGACGCGCGGGGCGATGCGGTCGCGGGCGATGCTGGCCCAAGCGCATCCGGTGAGGATGGCGTTGGTCAGGATGAGCATCACAAAGGCGAGCGGCTCGTTTTGGGCGACGAGGCCAATGGCACCCCAAATGGTCAAAAAGAGCTGGAACAGGCCGAAGGCGACGCTCCACCCAAGAGCGCTTTTGGCAACGGTGCCCGACTGAGCGCGAATGGCCTTGGCCTCGCGCAAGACAAGGTAGACGGTCGCCGCAAGACCGACGAGCGAGATGGCGGCAGCGAACATGCTGAGACTCCTCACAAACTAAAACCTACGAAAGCGGGGGTTTACCCGATTGTTACCAAGATATGCGCTGCAATTGGTGTCTGCGCACAACAACCAGCCATATTAACGCGCACGTGTGGCGGTGTGGCGCAATGTGGTGGCGACCTGCGCGATAATGGACGGGAATTACACGGAAACGTAAAGGCTTCTTAAAGAATTAGCGAGGATGAGGCGATGAACGAGCAGGTTTGCAAGGCGGACATGGGCGGCGATGGAGCGGCGGTCGATACGTGCGGCTATCCGGTCGAGACCACGGGCAATGCGGTGCTGGACACGTTGGAGCACCGTTCCTCCACGCGCGCTTTTGCGCGCGATGACGACGGCCGACCCGTGGCGGTGACCGACGAGCAGCGGGCGGCGATTCTGCATGCGGCGAGCCGTGCGCCGTCGGCAGGCGCCATGATGATGTATTCCATCGTGAGCATCCGCGAGCAGGCCACGCTCGATCGTCTGGCCGACCTGTGCGACCACCAGCCCATGATCGCCAGGGCGCCCTGGGCACTCATATTTGTGGTCGACTATGCCAAGTGGATCGATCTGTTTGAGCATGTGGGTTGCTTTGAGCCCGAGTTTGTCGAGCGCACGGGCAAGGCGCCCCGCCGCGCGCCGGGTTTGGGCGACTTTGCCATCGCGGCGCAGGATGCCGTGATCGCCGCGCAAAACGCCGTGGTTGCCACCGAGGTCCTGGGGCTGGGGAGCTGCTACATCGGTGATATCGTCGAGAATGCCGAGGAAGTTGCCGCACTGCTGGACTTGCCTCCCTATACCATGCCGCTGTCGATGCTCATCATCGGCACGCCCCGTAAGGAGCGCCCGGCAATCGCGCATCCCGTGGTGAACCTGGTGCACGAGGAGCGTTATTGTCGTGCCGACGCCGCGACGATGGATGCGCAGGTGGCCGAGATGGATGCGATGTTTCGCCCGCACGCCCGCGAGGTGGGCGAGCGCGTCATCGACATCTACACCCGTAAGCACACGAGCCCCTTTATGGCCGAGATGAGCCGCTCTATGGAGTGGTGGTTCAAAAACTGGCTCGGAAAATGACGAATGTGACAAAGGGGGCGTCCCTTTGTCACATTCCATATCGCCGCGGTGGCCTAAAGGCCGCATAAATGTTTATCTAGCTGGGAAAACGGTGCCATTAAAATATGGGCTGATTACATATAATCCCGTCGAACGTTAAAATTGGGAGGAAACCGGCTTATGGAACAAAAGGCAAAGGAAGTAGCCTCGCACGCTGCGATTCCTGTGAGCATCTCGGCGATGCTCGTCACGCTGGGCGTGGTGTATGGCGATATCGGCACCAGCCCCATGTATGTAACCAAGGCGCTCGTTGCCGGCAACGGCGGCATCGGAAGCGTCACGCAGGAGTTCGTGCTCGGCGCGCTCTCCCTTGTCGTGTGGACGGTCACGCTGCTGACGACCGTCAAGTACGTGCTGATCTCGCTGCGCGCCGACAACCACGGCGAGGGCGGCATCTTTGCCCTGTACAGCCTGGTCAAGCGCTGCGGCAAGTGGCTCATCATCCCCGCCATGCTGGGCGGCGCGGCACTCCTCGCCGACGGCATCCTGACGCCTGCCGTTACCGTCACCACGGCCATCGAGGGCCTGCGCACCATCCCGGCGGTCCATGCCGTGCTCGGTGACGACCAGGGTCGTGTCGTCGCCATCACGCTTGCCATCATCATCGCGCTCTTCTTGGTGCAGCGCATCGGCACGGCCAAGATCGGTCACGCCTTCGGCCCCATCATGACGCTGTGGTTTTTGTTCCTGGGCGGCACGGGCCTGTTCTTTGTCTGCCAGTATCCCGCGGTGCTGCTGTGCCTCAACCCGTTGCGTGGCATCGCTTTTCTGCTGAGCCCCAACAACCACGCGGGCATCATGATTCTGGGCAGCTGCTTCCTTGCCACCACCGGTGCCGAGGCGCTCTACTCCGACATGGGCCATGTGGGCCGCGGCAACATCTACGCCACCTGGCCGTTCGTTAAGTGCTGCCTGCTGCTGTCCTACATGGGCCAGGGCGCGTGGCTTATCAACAACGCCGGCAACCCGGAGCTCATGGGTATCGCCGACCTCAACCCCTTCTACCAGATGCTCGCCCCGGGTCTGCGCCCCTTTGCCGTCGGCCTTTCCACCGTCGCGGCCATCATCGCCTCGCAGGCGCTCATCACCGGCGCATTCTCGCTGGTGTCCGAGGCCAGCCGCCTGGACCTCATGCCGCATATGCAGGTCTTCTATCCTGCCGAGACCAAGGGCCAGCTCTACATCCCCATGGTCAACAACGTCATGCTCGTGGGCTGCGTCGTCGTGGTGCTGCTGTTCCAGAACTCGGCGCACATGGAGGCCGCGTACGGCCTGGCCATTACCCTGACCATGATGTGCACGACAATGCTGCTCTTCTTCTATCTGCACGTGGAGCGCAATCTCAAGGTCGCGCCGTGGATCTTTGCCGCCTTCTTCCTTATGCTCGAGGGCTTCTTCTTTGTGAGCTCGCTCACCAAGTTCTTCCACGGCGGCTATTTCACCATCCTTATGGCCGCGCTCATCATGGGCATCATGGTGTGCTGGTACAACGGCACGGCGGTTGAGCAGCGCCAGTTTACGCTGCTGCCGCTGCGCAGCTATCTGCCGCAGCTCAAGCGCCTGCGCGACGACGATCGCTACGAGCTCGTGAGCGACAACATCGTGTACCTGACCAAGGACACCAACACCGACTATATCGACCGCGATATCGTCTACTCGATTTTGGACAAGCACCCCAAGCGCGCTCGTGCCTGGTGGTTCGTGAACGTCGAGACCATGGACGAGCCGCATACCTTTGCCTACTCGGTCGAGACGTTCGGCACCGACTACGTATTCCGCGTGCATCTGTACCTGGGCTATAAGATCAACCAGCGCGTCAATGCTTACCTGCGCCAGGTTGTTCAGGACCTGGCTGCCAGCGGCGAGCTGCCGGCGCAGACGCACGACTACTCGGTCTACAAGGATCCGGGCAACATCGGTACGTTTAAGTTCGTCATGATCCGCAAGCTGCTGGCGCCCGAAAGCGACGTGGAGCCCAGCGAGCGTACGGCCATCACGCTCAAGTACATCATCCGCCGCGCTGCCGGCACCCCCGCGCGCTGGTACGGCCTGGAGAACTCCAACGTGAGCTTTGAGTACGTGCCGCTGTTCACCAAGTTTAAGGCCGTGAGCAAGATGCAGCGCCTGGCTCCCGACGAGCGCCCGTAGTCGACGTCTGCTGTTTGTCTAGCGACTGCGGGCTGCAAAGGCTATACACTTGAAACCACCACAAGGAGGCCACCACCACAAAGGTGCCTGTCCCCTTTGTGGTGGTTTTTGTTTTTGAGAGAGGGGCGGGGCGCTGATGGACGTCCATGCGGACGGCGATATTGCCGAGAACTTTTGGTGGCGGCGCACAACGCTGACGCGTCGCAGCCCTCTGTATGACGCCTGCGTATCGGCGGGGCTGCTGGCCGCGGCGACGATTGTGGGCGCGCTGCTCGACCATCCGGGACTCGCGCCGAGCATCATGATCGTCTATGTGTTCGCCGTGCAGCTGTGCGCATTCTTTACCTGGAGCCGCCTGTATTGCCTGCTGAGCTCGGCTGCTGCCGTGGCGCTCTACAACTATTTGTTTGTCGACCCGCGCTACTCGTTGTCGCTCATCGACCGCGTCTATCCCGGCATGTTCTTTATCATGTTTGTGGTCTCGCTCGTGTCGAGCTCGATTGCGCTGGCCCTGCGCCGCGCCTTGGCGCAGGCTGCCGCCAGCGACCGTCGCACGCAGATGGTGCTCGAGACCAACCGCATGCTGCAGCGGTGCGGCGATCAGCAACAGATTGTGCATGCTATGGCAACGCAACTGGCGCGTCTTTCGGACTGTCCGGTCGTGTGGTATAGCGCCGATGCCGACGACGATGACCTGCTGCCGCGCACGATGTACACGGCCGTGGGCGATGCCGCGCCGGTGCACGAGCTGGCGCGGCAGATGCCGCCACGGCTCTCGGCATCCGCCTATGTGGGAACGCCGCTCGATGCCACCTATGGCGGCTCGGCGTTCTTTGGCATATACCTGACCGTGCACTCGGGCGACACCATGGTGCGCGCGGGTGATCCCGACTCGGTGGTGGGGGTGCTCGCCATTGTCGCCGAGCCCGATGCGCTGACGCCCGAGGAGCGGACGCTTGCCGATGCCATCGTGAGCGAAGGCGAGCTGGCGCTCGATCGAGCCCGCGCCATGGAGGCCCGCGAGGAAGCGGCGGTGCTTGCTAAAAACGAGCAGCTGCGCGCCAACTTGTTGCGCTCCATCTCGCACGATTTGCGCACGCCGCTTACCAGCATTTCGGGTAATGCCGACGTGCTGCTCGACCAGGGCTCGACCGGCACCGCCGTGCTCGACGACCAGACGCGCCGCGGCATGCTCCTATCCATTCGCTCGGATGCGCAATGGCTCAACGCCACCGTCGAGAACCTGCTCGCCATCACCAAGCTCGAGGGCGGCGGTATGCACCTGTCGACCACGCTCGAGCTTATGGACGATATCGTCGAGGAGGCGCTGCGCCACGTAAACCCGGCCGTGCACGAGCACGACCTCAAGGTGGTGGCGTGCGACGAGCCGGCGCTCGTCAACGTCGACGCGCGCCTGATGGTGCAGCTGGTGGTCAACCTGGTGAACAACGCCATCACCTATACGCCCTCGGATTCGCATATCGTGATCTCGATTGGCGTCGACGACGGATGCGTGGCGTGCTCGGTGGCCGATGACGGCCCGGGCATTGCACCCGAGGACCGCGAGCGCATCTTTGAGTCGTTTTACACCGCCAACCATGGTCTGGCCGATAGCCAGCGCAGCGTGGGTCTGGGGCTTTCGCTTTGCCGCTCCATTGCGCTGGCACATGGCGGTAGCATAGAGGTTGCCGCGGCGGACCCTCACGGTTCGGTCTTTACGATTGAGCTTCCCGCCGCCGACGTTTCGTTTGATAAGGAGTAGCGCTGTGCCGAACTCTGCCGTGAAACCGCTCATCTTGGTCGTTGAGGACGATCCCGCCGTCCGCAACCTTATCGTCGCCGCGCTCGAGGCGCACGGTTTGCGCCATATGGCTGTGGAGACCGCCCACGCCGCCATCGCCGCCGCTTCGTCGCAGGCGCCGAGCATTGTGCTGCTCGATCTGGGCCTGCCCGATATGGACGGCGTCAAGGTGGTGGAGTCGGTGCGCGCGTGGTCGGGCATGCCGATCATCGTGGTTTCGGCGCGCAGCGAGGACGCGGACAAGATCCGAGCGCTCGATGCCGGCGCCGATGACTATCTGACCAAGCCGTTTTCGGTCGAGGAGCTGCTCGCGCGCATCCGCACGACGCTCAGACGCCTTTCGTATGCGCAGACGGGCGGCGTTGCCTCCGAGGGCTCGTTCGATACCGGTGAGCTGCATATCGATTTTGATGCCGGCATCGCCACGATGGATGGCGAGGAACTACATCTGACGCCGATCGAGTACAAGCTTTTGTGCCTGCTGGCGCACAACGCCGACAAGGTGCTGACGCACCAGTTTATCCTGCACGAGATTTGGGGCACGGCAACCAAGAGCGACCTGGCGAGCCTGCGTGTCTTTATGGGCACGTTGCGTAAGAAGATCGAGTCCGACCCCGCGCATCCGCGTTACATCCAAACCCATGTAGGCATTGGCTACCGCCTAGTCACCCAAGGCTAGATCGCCAACCACCATCCCAATATGAGTTGCGGTGAAATACGGTCTAAATTTGCCTAATTCCAGGCAAAACAGTCCGTATTCCACCGCAACTTTGTTATCTGCCCTTAGGCTTGCTGGCGTAGAACTTCTTCTTTTTGGGCTTGCCGGCGGGGGAGGGTTTGCCGGCAAAGTTGGACTTGCCGTTGCCGGCCTGCGCGTGCGCGGGTACTGCCGCACGGGGCTTGCGGGCCTCGGGGTTGCGCAGCTCCTCGGTTCGCTCGGCAATTTCCTCGGCGCTAAAGCCGACCTCTGCCATGGCGTCCTCGATGGGCAGGCGGCGCACGATATAGCAATGGTGCACCTTCTGGTTGCGTGCGAAGTCCTCGGGGATGGTCTGCGCCGTTATGTCCTGTAGCACCACGCCCGCGCGTGCGAGCTTGCGTGTCTCGGGGCGGAAGCCTCGCAGGTTGCAGCTAAAGATGGCATGGCCGCCCTGTGCGAGCAGGCGCGATACGCCGGCCAACAGCTCAACATGGTCGCGCTGGACATCCCAGGTGCGGCGGCCCATCTTGGACGAGTTCGAGAACGTGGGCGGGTCGACAAAAATCAGGTCCCAGCGGTTGCGCGTCTGGCGCTGGTCGCGAATCCAGGCGAGCACGTCGTCGCGCACAAAGTGATGCTGCGGACCCACAAAGCCGTTCTGGCGCATGTTGCGCTCGGCCCAGTCCAGATAGGTGTTGGAGAGGTCGACCGTCACGGTCTCCTCGACGCCGCCATCGGCCGCGTAGCAGGTGGCGGTGCCGGTGTAGGCAAACAGGTTGAGGAAGCGACGCGCCTGCTTGGCGTGCTCGCGCACCAGGTTGCGGGTGACGCGGTGGTCCAAGAAAATGCCCACGTCCAGGTAGTCGTCAAAGTTGACGGCAAAGGTAAGGCCGCCCTCCTCGATGAGCGGGAGGCGACGGCGTGCGATATTGGCGCGCTCGCCCGATCCGCCCTTGCCGGCGCCCTGCTTGCCGTACTGCGAGCCGCCACGCGAACGCATGCGGGCCTTGGCGTGCACGTGCTCGGCCGGAACATCCAGGATGCGCGGCGCGATGGCCAAGATATCGAGCATGCGGGCCTGGGCCAGCGCCGGGTCGATGGTCTTGGGTGCGGCGTATTCGGCGATGACGAGCCAACGGCCCGGTGTCTGCGGGCAGCCCTCGTACAGGTCGATGGCGGCGGAGTAATCGGGCAGGTCGGCATCGTAGACGCGGTAGCAGCTCACGCCCTCGCGCTTGGCCCACTTGCGGCGCAGGCGTGCGTTCTTGCGCAGGCGGTTGGCGAATTGCTCGGACTCGGGGATGAGCACGGGCAGCGGCTTGCCGTCGCCCAGGTCGAGCGTGGCGGCAGGTTCGGACATGGGGGTGTTGGCGGCTTCGTCTTCGGCATCTGCGGTCTTGTCCTCGGCATCCGTGCTGGTCGCAGCTTCAAATGCCGCGGCAGCGTGGTCAAGCGAGGGCCAAACCTCAATAGTCGCCTCTTCGTTGTTGGGCATGACGGCGATGGAGCGCGCGGGCTCGGCATGGAGCGCGCGGGCCATAAGGCCGTCGCGAGTGAGCGCGGCGACCGGTGCGGTAGCGAGCTCGGGCGCGCGGCGCAGCTCGCCGACCAGCGTCATGGCGTCGTGCATGAGCGAAAGCGGCGTCTCGGTGGTGTCTGCGACCACGGCAACGCCGGCGACAGCACCCGCATGGTCCAGCACGGTGGCGGGCTTAGCGGCGCAAAAATCGACAAAGCGCTTGTAGCCGGCGCACTTGACCATGCGCTCGGCGGTCTTGCGCGCGGCGGGGTCGATGTCCACGGCCACGATGCGCGCCTGGCGCTCGCGCGCCGCCGCCTCGCGCTCGCGCGCCTCGGCAAGCAGCTGCTCCCATAGGGCGGCATCGTGCAGCTGCCAGCCCTCAAAGCCCCAGCGCTCGCGTGCGGCGCCCGGGGCGCGGTCGGTCAGAATGTTCACGGCCTCCAGCAGCAGGCCGCCGCCGGCGCACGAGGCGTCGATCAGCGTGGGCAGGGCCTCGTTTTCGTAGTCGTCGGCCGTCAACTCGCGCTCGCATAGCGCGGTCCAGCCGACCTGCGAAAGCACCAGGGCGGCGTAGTCGGGGCGCAGCACGTGCGCGCCCTCGCCGGCTCGAGTCGCGGCGGGCGGCAGGCGCTTGAATAGCGGGTCGCCCGAAAGGTCCAGGCTTATACTCGCGCGGCGCTGACGCAACGAAAGCAGCAGGTGGACATCGGGGTCGGCGGCATCGACATCGGCGCGACGGCCCGTGGTCTCGGCGAGGCGGTCGCACAATGCGTCCTTGGCGCGCAGGGCCGAGAAGCGCGTGTTGCGCAGCTGCTCGGTCACACCACGGGCAGTGATGGCAATGGTGGCGCCGGGGCGGACGATGTTTTCCCAGGCAATGTCGTAAACGGCATCGTACAGCTCGTCGGCATCCTGTGCCTCAAAGCGTCCGAGCACCACAAACACGCGGCTGGCCAGGCGCGACCACAGGCAGGCGCGGTAGCCTTGCTCGAGCTCGCCCTCAAACGTGGCGCGGCCCTTGAGACGGCGGACATGCGAAAGCCCGAGCCGTTTAAGCTCGTCGGCGAGTGCGGACTCAAAGCCCTCGGGGCAGCTTGCATAAAATTCCATGGGTGACCTCTCTGGTTGCGTCGCTCCATTATATGATGGATGCTTCGTTTGCCCTTATCCTCGAAAGGAACCCATATGATTGATGCGTGCCCCGATTCCGCCGTATTGTTTTTTGACGTGGACGGCACGCTGACGTCGTTCGACCCCGACGATATGACCGATAAGGACTTTACGGCGGTTCGTCCCTCGCAGACGGTGGTTGAGGCGTTCCGTGCACTGCGCGATGTGGGGCACAAGGCATTTATCTGCACGGGTCGCCCCCTGTGGCTTATCGCCGATAGCCTGCGTGCGCTCGACCCCGCGGGCGTCGTGGCCATGGCAGGCGCTACGCTCGAGGTCGAGGGCCGCGTGGTGCATGAGGAGTGCTTTGACGAAGACATTGTTGAGGAGCTCGCGCGTCGCATTACTGTGGCGGGCGGCGAGGCGTTGTTCGAGACGAACGGTGCCACCTATTCACTTGAGCCAGTTGGTGTCGAACAGTCATTTCTGCTAGGCGCCGGCGTGGTGCATGACGTTGATCAGATGCGCGTCGACGGCCGTCTGCGCGTAGGCAAGGTGTGCATTAACGCGTGCGACCTGGCTTGTGTGGCCAACGACGATGGCTTTATCGATCGCAACTTTGAGCTGTGCAACACCGGTGGTCAGAATCGCGAGCTGAGCCCCAAGGGCATCGACAAGGGTGTGGGCGTGGCGCGAGCGCTGGCGTATCTGGGCCGCGAGGGAAATGTGCGCACCTTTGGCTTTGGCGATTCTGGCAACGACCTGGGCATGCTCGCTGCTGTCGAGACGGCCGTGGCCATGGGCAACGCCATGCCCGAGGTCAAGGCGGTCGCCGACTACGTGACCGACGATGTCGCACACGACGGCACCGTCACCGCGATGCAGCATTTTGGCCTCATCTAATGAATCTCGCCTTCTGACGTTTGCTCAAACTGCGACTCTTTGCTTTTGCATGCTCAATCGATTTATCAATCCAAACACTGAGGTGTTTATACCGTTCGCCGAGAAGATAAAAAACCGCAGCTCACGCCTTGATAAACGTAGGTAAAGTGTTTAGCAGTTTATCGGCCGTATGCTAACGAAAGGAATCAGGCAGATGGCAATCAAGGTGTTCGCTGACGGTGCAAACCTCGAGGGCATGCTCGACATGTACGAGAACGGCAACGTTCAGGGTTTCACGACCAACCCGTCCCTTATGAAAAAGGGCGGCGTGACGGATTACCGCGCGTTTGCCAAGGAGGTCCTGGCCCACATCACCGATGTGTCCGTGTCGTTTGAAGTCTTTGCCGACGACGTCGAGACCATGGAGGTCGAGGCCCGCGAGATCGCTACCTGGGCCGAGAACGTCTACGTCAAAATTCCGTGCGTGACCACCAAGGGCGAGTCCACCGCCGAGCTGGTCCGCAAGCTTTCCGCCGACGGCATCAAGGTCAACGTCACCACCATCTTTACGCCTACGCAGGTCGATGAGATGGTCGAGGCCGTTGACGCCGAGACGCCGTCTATCATCTCGCTCTTTGCCGGCCGCATTGCCGACACCGGCGTCGATCCCATTCCGTTTATGACGGAGTCGGTCAAGAAGGCCGCCGCCAAGCCCAACTGTGAGGTCCTGTGGGCGTCCACGCGCGAGCTCATCAACATTTACCAGGCCGAGGCCTGCGGTTGCCAGATCATTACGGTGCCCAACAGCATCCTGGCCAAGCGCAAGAACATCGGTCGCGACCCGTACGAGGTCTCGCTCGACACCGTGCGCGGTTTTGCTAAAGATATCGCCGCTCTGGGCTTCCATATTCTGCCGTAACGCGAACGCTGGCTATATCGTGGGTTGTTCGCCCCGGCCTTTCCTTTCCCTATCGCTCACGCGCTTCGCGAGGGTCGCGCTAGGCAAAGGAAAGGCCGGGGCTGCCGACACGAACTTGCCGGTAGGTTGGTGATAGGCTTCCGTATCCTGCCGTGGACAAAGGTACCCCCGCCTGCGCCGTGCAAAATTGAGAGTATTCAGCAAGGTAAAGGCTTTTACCAGCTGGGTGAAGCATGGAACAGCCCCCGTTTTGGCTCTGATGACGCTAAAACGGGGGCTGTTTCTTGCTTTTTCGTCTCTGAGGGGCATCCGGAACGGTGGAATTTGCAGAATACTCGCGATTTTGCACGTCGCGAGAGGGGGGACCCTTGCTTGGCGGTTTACTTCCCCTGCACCATGGTGAGGGAGATCTTCTTGCGGTCGCGATCGACCTTTTCGACCCACACCTTGACCGTGTCGCCGACGCGCACCACGTCGCTTGGGTGCTTGACGAAGCGGTTGGCCAGTTTGGAGATGTGCACGAGGCCGTCCTGGTGCACGCCCACGTCGACGAAGGCGCCAAAGTCGACGACGTTGCGCACCGTGCCCTTGAGCTCCATGCCGGGTTCCAGGTCGTTGATGGAAAGTGCCGAGCGGCTAAAGACCACCTCGGGCGCGTCGTCTCGCGGGTCGCGGCCGGGCTTCTTGAGCTCGTTGACAATGTCGATGAGCGTGAGGGTACCGCAGTCCAGGTCGCTTGCCAGCGTCGAGATGCTGCCCAGGCGGCGCTCGATGTCGGGCACGCCGCCGCGGCTGAGCTCGCTTGCCGCAACGCCGGCGCGCTCCAGGACGGCCGTGGCCACCTCGTAGCTTTCGGGGTGGACGCTTGTCGCGTCGAGCGGGTTCTTGCCGCCGCTGATGCGCAGGAAACCTGCGGCGTTGAGGTACGCCTTGGGTCCCAGCTTGGGGACCTTCTTGAGCTGGCGGCGATCGGTAAAGGCGCCGTTTTCCTCGCGGTAGGCCACGATGTTTTTGGCTACGCTTGGCGTAATGCCCGACACATAGCCCAGCAGGCTTGCGCTCGCGGTGTTGACGTCGACGCCCACACGGTTGACGACGTCTTCCACCACGTGGCCCAGGGTGCGCGAGAGCTCGGCCTGGTCAAGGTCGTGCTGGTACTGGCCAACGCCGATGGACTGGGGCGGAATCTTGACGAGCTCTGCCAGCGGGTCCTGCAGGCGGCGGCCCAGGCTCATGGCGCCGCGTACGGTGACGTCCAGGTCGGGATATTCCTGGCTGGCGAGCTCGGACGCGGAGTACACCGACGCGCCGGCCTCGTTGACGATGGTGTAGCGAAGGCTGGGCGCCTGCTCGGAGATGAACTCCGAGACGACTTCCTCGGTCTCGCGGCTGGCGGTGCCGTTGCCGATGACGATGGTGTTGACGCCGTCTTTCTTGACGAGGCGGGCGAGCTCGCGCTTGGTGCCGGCGACGTCGTGGCGCGGCTTGGTGGGGTAGACCACGCCGTGGTCGAGTAGCTTGCCGGTCTCGTCCATGACGGCGACTTTGCAGCCGGTGCGGTAGCCCGGGTCGAGCGCGAGTACGCGGGCGCCGCGCACGGGGCGTGCCGAGAGCAGGCCCTCGAGGTTCTTGGCAAAGACGTTGATGGCCTCGGTCTGGGCGCGGACGGTGAGCTTGGTGCGGGCTTCGCGCTCAAGGGAGGGCGCCATGAGGCGCTTGTAGCCGTCGGCGATGGCGGCATCGAAGACGGGGGCGAAGACACCCTGGCGTCGGGGCCAACGGCTACCGAGGCGTGCCGTGGCGGCGGCGCCGTCGACGTTGACGCGTACGCGGAGCTTGCCCTCGCGCTCGCCGCGGTCGATGGCAAGGATGCGGTGGTTGGGGATCTTGCGCACGGGTTCGTCGTAGTTGTAGTAGGGCTCGTAGGGGGTCTTCTCGGCGGGGTCGGTGGCCTCGACGACGATGTCGGCGGTGTTTTGCGTAAAGGCGCGCAGGTCGGCGACGTTCTCGGGGTCCTCGGCCACCGTCTCGGCCACGATGTCCGCCGCACCGGCGAGCGCCTTTTCGGGCGTGTCGAAGCCGGCCTGTTCGTTGACGTATGCCGCGGCGGCGTCGAGCGCGCTGCCCTTGGCCGAAGCCTGCATGATGATCATATTGGCGAGCGGCTCCAGGCCTGCCTCGCGGGCCTTCTGCGCACGGGTCATGCGCTTTTTGCGATAGGGCTTGTAGAGGTCCTCGACACGCTGGAGCTGTGTGGCCTCGCGAATCTGCTGCTCGAGCTCGGGCGTGAGCTTGCCCTGGGCGTCGATGAGCAGGACGACGTCCTCTTTGCGCTGCTCAAGATTGCGCAGGTAGGACAGGCGCTCGTCGAGTGCGCGCAGGGCGACGTCGTCCATGCCGCCGGTGGCCTCTTTACGGTAGCGCGAGATAAAGGGGATGGTATTGCCCTCGTCGATGAGCTTGACGGCCGCCTCGACGTTGGCGGCCTTAAGGTTGAGCTCGCGGGCGAGCTGCGCGATAAGATCCATGGAACTCCTTGCGTTTATGGTGCATTTGCAGCACAGGGCTACCAAGGATACCACCCGTCCCAAAAGACTGTTTTGGGGCCGCGCCACAAAAACGGCCTATCTACTACGTTTTACCCGTAGGGGCTGACCATGCCTGGGTTTTCCGAAGATCGGCAACCCGTCTACCTGCGGTTTTTATTTCGCGAAATTCGGTATGGTTGAGGGTGATCGGTTAAACGTAGTAGATAGGCCCATTTCGTGGCGAACGAACCAAACTGAGGCGCAAAAAGGCCCCCCGCCTCAGAAAAATCGTCAGCGAAGTAGCAAAAAGCCCCGCGGGCAGGAGGCTGCTCGCGGGGCAAAGAAGAGGGGGCTTGTTGGCGGCGGGCCAAGGCGCTCGGCGGTGAGTTTGCCGCGGCCGCTCTTAAGGCATTACAGCTCGACGAGCTGGCCGGTCTCGGCGGCTTCCTTGACGGCGTTAAGCAGCGTGAGCGTCTTGACGTTGTCGGCGGGCGTCACGACGGGCTCGACCTCGCGGCGGACAACCTTCACAAAGTGCTTGAGCTGCATCTTGTGCGGCAGTGCCGGGTCGACGGCCGGGATCTCCATCTGCAGCGGCTTGTGCCAGTTAGAGGCGCCGTCGTAGGAGAACTGGTGCAGGCGGGGCAGCGACAGGGCACCCTTGGTGCCGCCGATAAAGTAAGCATCGGCGTCGAAGGGGCGGTACTGCGGATCCTCGCGAGCGGTTGCTTCCCAGTTCCAGGGGCTGGCGGTGGCGTCGGAGATGGTCATGCTCGCGAGCGCGCCATCGGCAAAGCGGACGTTGACCACGGCGGAGTCCTCGGTCTCAAAACCGCGGGCGGCGCTGGACTGCATACCCTGGACGGCAACGGGCTCGCCCAGCAGGTAGCGGAGCAGGTCGACGTCGTGCACCAGGTTGACCAGGATCGGGCCGGCACCCTTCTTGCGGCGCCACTCGACATCGAAGTACTCGTCGTTCTTATAGATCATGTAGTGGAAGCTCGACACGGTGAGCTTGCCCAGCTCGCCGGACTCGATGATCTCCTTGGCCTTGTTCACAAACGGGTTGTGGCGACGGTGCTGACCCACGAGCACGGGCACACCGGCGGTCTCGGCCTCGGCGGCAAAGGCCTGGGCATCCTCGAGATCGTTGGAGATCGGCTTTTCGACCAGCGGCACGATGTTGCGCTTGATGGCCTCGCGGGCAACGCCCAGGTGCAGGTCGTTGGGGGTGGCGATGATGACGGCCTCGGGCTTGACCTCGTCCATCATCTGGGCGGGATCGGTGAAGAACGGCACGCCGGCGGCCTCGGCCGTGGCGCGGGCGCCCTCAAAGGCGTCGGCGATGGCGACGAGCTCGGCCTCGGGCTCCTCGGTGACAAAGCGGATGTGGTTGCGGCCCATGGCGCCGGCGCCGATGACGGCAATGCGGACGGGGTTGAGCTCAGACATTTCGACTCCTTAATACTGGTGGCGGTGGAATGCGACAAAGGGACTGTCCCTTTGTCGCAT
Source organism: Collinsella sp. AM20-15AC (assembly GCF_003471405.1). Classification (NCBI taxonomy): domain Bacteria; kingdom Bacillati; phylum Actinomycetota; class Coriobacteriia; order Coriobacteriales; family Coriobacteriaceae; genus Collinsella; species Collinsella sp. AM20-15AC. The sequence continues at coordinate 51,121 of NZ_QRJA01000013.1, read as the reverse complement.
CGGTAAAACTAGGCGGACTTCTTCTTGCTGTCGGAGACCATCATGTAGACGGTGAGCACGACGGCGATGGCGGCGATCACGATGGCGCCGTAGAAGGACTGCTGGTAGGCGGCGCTGCCGGCCTCAGCGTGATACAGCACGGCAGTGATGGGCTGGCTGATCCAGGTAGAAGCGGCGTAGCCCAAAAACATGATGCCGTAGTTGACGCCGATGTTGCTGGTACCAAAGGCGCCACCGGTAAGCGGCGGGTAGATGACGAGCAGGGCGCCAAAGCTAAAGCCGAGCAGGGCGAGCGCCACAAAGAACATGCTCTGCGTAAAGCTTATCGACATGATGACGAGCGCGACGATGGTGACGACAAGGCTGATGAGCAGCGACTTGTAGGCGCCGAGCTTGTCGATGATCTGGCCAAAGGACAGACGGCCGACCAGGTTGGCGCAGGTGTTGACGGAGACCACCACACCGCCGAGGGCGACGGCCGCGGCGCTCGTGGGGTCGGTGAAGAGCTGGACGGCGGCGATGGAGGCAACCTTGCCCACGAGCAGGGTGCCTGCAGTGGCAGCAAAGGCGAAGGTGATGATGAGGACCCAGAAGCGCGGGGTCTTGACCATCTCGCCCGGGGTGAGGTCGCCGAAGGTGCCGGCATGTGCGCCGCCCTTGGGGGCCTCGAAGCCCTCGGGCAGCCAGCCGGCTTCGGGAGCCTTCAGGAACAGGGCGGAGGCGGCAATCATTACAAAGAAGATGACGCCGAGTGCCTTGAGGGCGCCAAAGATGCCCAGGCTCGGGATGAGCAGCGAGGCGAGCACCGGGGACAGCACGGCGGGGCCGGCGGTCGAAGCGGCCAGGGTGATGCCGGAGGCGAGGCCCTTTTTGTCGATGAACCACTTTTGGCCGGTGGTGAGCGCGGGGTTGTAGCCCAGGCCGTTGCCGATGGCGGCGACGAGCGAGAACCACAGGTAGAACTGCCACGGCTCGGTGACGGTGCCGGACATGAACCAGCCCACGCCGTAGCACACGGCGGCAGCGATCACGACGTTGCGCGGGCCGATCTTATCGGAGATGCGGCCGGCGAAGATGCCCGTCACGGCCATGATGGTCTGAAAGACCGGGAAGGCCCAGGTAAGAGCGCTGGACCACTCGGGGTAGACGGCGAGCAGGTTCTTGCTCACGACGGAATACAGCGCGATGGAGCTGATGAAGAACATGGTGACGCACGCGGCGGAAAGCACGACGGCGCGACCCTTGTTGGAGTTGGTGGAAGCCATTGGACTCTTTCTAATCGATACGGGGGAGGAACAGGCGTGTCCGCGGGTCCTCCCTGTCGGGCTGCTTTACTGGTCAGTCGGCTTTGCGACGCCGGACTCGTCGGACCAAAGCTCGACACCCTTGTTCTTAAGGTAGTTGTCGGCAAAGGCGCGGCGGCCGCCGGGCTTGGCGGTGAGGTCGCCCATCATGTTGGAGAAGCCGCCATCGACCTTGATGGCGTCGCCGGTGGTAAAGTCCGAGCGCTTGGACGCCAGGAACATGACGGCGTTGGCGATATCGCTGACCTCGCCGATGCGGCGCGTGGCGATGAGGCGGCTGCGGCTCTTCTCGACCTCGGGGTCGGCGTAAAAGCTCGCCGACATGGGGGTCTTAACAAAGCAGGGCTCGACGCAGTTGGAGCGCACGCCGTAAGGGCCCCACTCGGCTGCCAGCATCTTGGACATCATGTTGACGCCGGCCTTGGTGGAGCTGTACACGCCCGAGAACGTCTCGGGGGAGTGGCTGGCGACGGTCGAGATGTGCACCAGGCGGCCCTGGCCGGCCTTGATCATCTCGCGACCAAAGCGCTGCGAGGTGATGAAGTAGCCGGTGAGGTTGACGTTGAGTACCTGCTCCCAGTCGCTCAGCGGCAGGTCCTCCATAGCGGCGAAGCGCAGGATGCCGGCGGTGTTGACGAGGACGTCGACGCGGCCGAAGTTGGCGATGGTGGCGTCGACGGCGGCCTGAACCTCGGCCTCGTCGGTGGCGTTCATCTTGTAACCCTCGGCGTGGATGCCAAACTCGGCGGCGAGGTCGGCAGCTGCGGCCTTGACCTTTTCCTCGTCCAGATCGAGCAGGACGACGTTGGCGCCGTTGCGGGCGAACTCGCGGCAAATCTCGACGCCCATGCCGCCGAGTGCGCCGGTCACGGCGCAGACATCGCCCTCGAGCTTAAGCCAATTGCTCATAGGAACTTCCCTTCTTGTGCCTCCCAGTGGGTCGCTCCCATTAACCGACCCACGTGGTTTTCGCTGGTTATCGTATGCTTAGCGTTCGTGCAGGTGAATTGCATATTTGTTAGAATGGCGTTAACCGTAGGTTTACACTGTGCATTGAGGTTTGTTCTCAATTGAGCGTGTGACCTGCGAAAACGACCCCCTGCGGCGCTGTGGGCCCGCGCGTGCGAAAACGGGAGATTGACGTGTACGATCGACGACTTGACGCTATTTCGGCCGCCGCGGAGCTGGGAAGTTTCTCGCGTGCCGCGGCAAAGCTGCGCGTGTCGACCCCGGCGCTCGTCAAACAGGTGTCGGGGTTCGAGGCCGAGTTTGGCATCACGTTGTTCGAGCGCTCGCACTCGGGCGTCAAGGTGACGCCGGCGGGCGCGCTGTTGGTGGACGACGCGCGCTCGATCATGCGCCAATCCGAGGATGCGTTGCGCCGCGCCCGGCGAGCGGCGGGCGATGGCGGTGCGGTGCGCCTGGGCGTATCGATGATGTGCCCGGGGCGCCACACGCTCGCGCTGTGGCCGCAGGTGCACGACATGGAGCCGCGCTTGCGTTTTGAGATTGTGCCGGTGGGGGACCTTTACGATGAGCGCGAGACCGTCATGCGCGGTCTGGGGCGCGAGGTGGATGTGGTGCAGTCGAGTTTTTCGACCCCGCGCTGGGGTGATGCCTGCCAAAAGCTCCGCATTGTCAACGTGCCGTTTTATATCGACCTGCCGCGCACGAGCCCGCTGGCACGCAAGAACCGTATTTCGATCGCCGACTTGGAGGGTATGCGTCTGCGCGTACTGCGCCACGGCAACGACGCCATGGACAGCCTGCGCATTGACCTTTTGGCCGACGGCGGCGTGGACGTGATCGACGTGGATAGCTTCGACTTTGCGCTCTTTAACGAAGCCGAGGAAAAGGGCGACGCGGTGCTCACTTGCGGGGCGTGGTCGGGTGTGCACCCGGCCTTTGTGGGCGTGCCGTTCCTATGCGGCCGCGAGGTGCCGGTTTTTTTGCACTATCCGCTCGAGCCAACCCTCCAAGTACAAAAATTCGTCAACGCCATGGCCCAACTCCTCTAGCTCATTTGGGACGGGGCTTTTTTAGCTGCATCGGGCATGGTCCCGGATAAGGGGTCGAATTATATCGGGGCCTGTTTATTCGGCAAGCAGCACCTGCAGGTAATCGCGCTTTCTGTGGAGGACGCGGTCGATATAGACCTTCTGGTGAAAACGGTAAAACGCGAGATAGTTGTCACAGACCACGAACCGGTAATCGGAGCGCAGGGGATAGATTGAAGATAGTGGCGTACCCGACTCTGGGAAGCTGGAGAGCAGGTCTATCCGAGCGAGGATGCCCTCTACGATTCTCTCCGCTGCTGCGGGATTATCCTGTTCGAGGGCAATGTAGTCCCAGATGTCGTCGAGATCTTGCAGAGCCAGCGGAGAGTAGACGACCTCGCAGCTATGCATGGCTTGCGGCCTTGCGGCGGAAGTGCTCGGCGACGTTGTCCGACGAGACCCATCCGCTCTCATCTCCCGAGCTGCGCCCGCGCTCAAGCTCCGACATCAGCGTGCTGATGGCGCAAAACCGGTCGTAATCTTTCATGTCGAGCACCGCGTAGCAACCGTGCCCGTTTTTGGTCAGGAACACCGGGGAGCCCTCGTGGACATCGGAGAGCACCTCGTTGTAATTGCGTAAATCGGAAACAGGCTTAATGGCAGGCATATAAGGCTCCAATCGATGTACGGGAACTTACGATAAATTATACGAATAATATGCAGCTCCTGCCAGCCAAAACACCCACACAAAACGAGGTGCGGTCGAGTCGCTCCCAAAGCTCCGCTCCAAAGACTGGATTAAGTTCGAGGCTCTTGGCCCATATGGTAGAGCTGACCCCACGTGAATTTCAGCACACTGCGTGCCACCAGAGCTTTTGCCATTTTGGGGAGTGAGCTTGTGAATACTTTTGTCGCCAAGAAGGCCAGCCAGGCGGTGCGCCTTCTCATGATGGCGCTCACGGCGGTTCTCATCTTTTTCTTCATCAATGTCATGCTGCTCGTCTCCGACATCCAAGGCACGGCACGCGTGGTCAATTATGCCGGCCTGGTGCGCGGCACCACGCAGCGAATCGTTAAACTCGAGGACGCGGGCCAGCCACAAGACGACCTGCTCAAGGCTGTGGATTCATACATTAATGGTTTGCGCTACGGAAGCGACGACCTCAATCTCGTCCGTCTGGATGACGATGAGTATCAGGCAAAGATGACCGAACTTGCGAGCTATTTTGACAAGCTTCGCACCGAGATCGCCCGTGTGCGCGAAGTCGGCTACGAGAACACCGACATCATTGCCATGAGCGAGGAATTCTTTGGCATTTGCGACGATGCTACGCGACTCGCAGAGGACTACTCTCAGGAGAAGGCGTCGGCGCTCAACTATCTCGAGGGCTTGGTGATCATCGACATCGTGGGCTTGGTGGCGACCTTTGCGGTCGAACTTGTTCGCGCGGTGCGCGCTGCCGCACTCAATCGCGAGCTGCAGAACAAAGTCTATCTCGACGAAGCCACGGGACTGCCCAACAAGAACAAGTGCGAGGAGATCTTGGCGCAGGAGCAGCCTGTCTCCGCGGAGGCGCCCGTTGCGGTGTGCGTCTTCGACCTTAACAATCTGCATACGGTCAATAACAACTTCGGCCACGAGAAGGGCGACGAATACATCCGTTCTTTTGCCCGGCAGCTGGGGTGCGTGGCGTCCGAGACCTGCTTTGTGGGCCGCGACGGTGGCGATGAGTTTATCGCGGTGCTGTGGGATGCCGATCGAGCTGCCGTGGAGTCCTGTCTCGCTCGGGTTCGTGCGAACGTGAACAAGTATTCTGAGGCTCACCCCGACATGCCTATCAGCTATGCGGTGGGCTACGCGCTTTCCAGTGATTTTGATGAACCGCCTACGATGCGCGAGCTCTTTTCCCAGGCCGACAAAAACATGTACATCGACAAGAACCGCATAAAGACGGCCGAGGCGGCCGGGCCGCAACGCGAGCAACGGTAAGCTTGCAACAGAGGGCATAGAAAAGCCTCCGCAGCTCGTGTGGTTGCGGAGGCTTTATTCGTTGCGGTGCATTGTGATTGGGTCGTTGAGATGAGTCGATTTGCCCCGAAAGAGGAGGGCATTGACCTTAGGGTCATGCCCGACGAATGAGCGGCAAATCGGCCATCTCGGCGAGCCGAACTACTCCAGCTCAAACGCTCCGGTGTAGAGCTGGTAGTAATACCCGCGCTTGGCGATCAGTTCGTCGTGGTTGCCGCGCTCGATGATGCGGCCGTGATCCAGACAGATGATCGCGTCGGAGTTGCGCACGGTGGACAAGCGGTGCGCGATGACAAACGTCGTGCGGCCCTCCATGAGCTTGTCCATGCCCGCCTGCACGATGGCCTCGGTGCGGGTGTCGATGGAACTCGTTGCTTCGTCCAGGATCATTGCCGGCGGATCGGCGACGGCAGCGCGGGCGATCGAAATCAGCTGGCGCTGGCCCTGCGACAGCTGGGCGCCGTTGCCGGTGAGCATGGTGTCATAGCCGTCGGGTAGGCGGGTGATAAAGTCGTCCGCGCCCGCGAGCTTTGCCGCCGCGATGCACTCCTCGTCGGTGGCGTCTAGGTTGCCGTAGCGGATGTTATCCATCACGGTGCCGGTGAACAGGTTCACGTCCTGCAGCACGACGCCCAGGCTTCGGCGCAGGTCGGCCTTGCGGATCTTGTTGACGTTGATGCCGTCGTAGCGGATCTTGCCGTCGGCGATGTCGTAGAAGCGGTTGATGAGGTTGGTGATGGTCGTCTTGCCGGCACCGGTTGCGCCGACAAACGCGACCTTCTGGCCCGGCTTGGCAAACACAGACACGCCGTGCAGCACCTCGTGGTCGGGCGTGTAACCAAAGTCCACGTTGTCCATAACCAGATCGCCGCGCAGCGGCACGTACTCGATCTCGCCGGTTGCGCGGTGCGGATGTTTCCATGCCCACATGCCGGTGTGGTGGTCAGCCTCCTCGAACTCCCAAGTCTCGGGGTTTACCTGTGCGTTGACGAGCGTCACGTAGCCTTCGTCGGCCTCGGGCTTCTCGTCGATGAGCTCAAAGATGCGGTCGGCGCCGGCGAGGCCCATGACCACGGCGTTGATCTGCTGCGAGATCTGGCCGATCTGTCCGCAGAACTGCTTGGTCATGTTGAGGAACGGCACCACGACGGCGATGGACAGCGCCATGCCCGAGATACTCAGGTTGGGCACGCCCAGCGCCAGGAAAATGCCGCCCGCCAGTGCGACCAGCACGTAGAGCAGGTTGCCCAGGTTCATAAGGATGGGCATGAGGATGTTGGCGTACATGTTGGCCTTCTGGGAGACCTCGAAGAGCTTTTCGTTGCGCTCGTCAAAATCGGCCTCGGCGGCAGACTCGTGGCAGAACGCCTTGACGACCTTCTGGCCGTTCATGACCTCCTCGATATGGCCCTCGACCACGCCGAGCTCGGTCTGCTGCGCAATGAAGAAGCGCGCGGAGTTGGATCCGAGCAGCTTGGTCATAAAGGTCATAAAGGCGACGCCGGCGATGATGACCAAGCACATCCACACGCTGTAGTACAGCATGATAAAGAACACCGTGACGATGATGATGATCGTCATGAGCAGGTTGGGCAGCGACTGGCTGATCATCTGACGCAGCGTGTCGATGTCGTTGGTGTAGTGGCTCATGATATCGCCGCGCTGGTGCGTGTCGAAGTAGCGGATCGGCAGGTCCTGCATGCGGTTGAACATCATCTCGCGCAGCTTCTCGAGCGAGCCCTGCGTGACGATAGCCATGGCGCGGTTCCAGAAGAGCGAGGACAGGACGCCGACGCCGTAGATGCAGGCGAGGGTGGTCACGAGCTGTGCGATCTTGGGCTGCGCGGCTTCCCAATCGCCCGACTGCCACGATTCGCCAATAATTTGCAGGGCGCTCTGCAGGAAGGTCGCGCCGATGGAGTTGATGATGGCGCAGAGCACCACGCCGGCGACGACGAGGGGCAAAAGCACGGGATAGAAGCCAAAGAGCGTCTTGATGAGGCGCGACATGGTGCCGCCCTTGCGGTTGAGCGCGCGCTCGGCGGTCGTTGCCTTACTCATGGGCCTCGCCTCCTTCCTGGGTCTGAGCTTGCGTTGCGGATGCCTCGGTGTCGGCCTCGACGGCCCCTTCGCCCTCGGCAGACATCTTGTTTTGCGAGGTAAAGGTCTCGCGGTAGATCTCGCTCGTCTTGAGTAGCTCGTCATGGTTGCCGATCTGTGCGATGCGGCCGCCCTCCATGACAATGATGCGGTCTGCGTCCTGCACGGAGCTGATGCGCTGGGCGATGATGAGCTTGGTCGTGTTGGGCAGATAGCTTGCCAGTCCTGCGCGAATCTTAGCGTCGGTCTTGGTGTCGACGGCGCTGGTGGAGTCGTCCAGGATCAAGATCTTGGGGCGACGTAGCAGGGCGCGTGCAATGCACAGGCGCTGCTTCTGACCGCCCGAAACATTAGAGCCGCCCTGTTCGATCCAGGTGTCGTAGCCCTTGGGGAAACCGTCGACAAACTCGTCGGCGCAGGCCAGATGCGCTGCCTCGCGGACTTCCTCGTCGGTGGCGTTCGGGTCGCCCCAACGCAGGTTCTCGGCGATGGTGCCGCTAAACAGCACGTTTTTCTGCAGCACCATGGCGACCTGGTGACGCAGCGCGTCCAGGTCGTAGTCGCGCACGTCCACGCCGCCCACGCGCACAGCGCCTTCGGTGGTGTCGTACAGGCGGGCGATGAGGTTGACGAGCGTGGACTTGGCCGAGCCGGTGCCGCCGATGATGCCGATGGTCTCGCCGCTCGTAATGTGCAGGTCGATATCGTCGAGCGCCTGGCGCTTCGCATGCGCGGAATACTTAAAGCTCACGTGGTCAAAGTCGATGGAACCGTCGGCAACCTCGAGCACGGGCTCGGCGGGATTGGCGATCGTGGGCTCGGCGGCCAGCACCTCGGCAATGCGGTGTGCCGATTCGTCGGCCATGGTCACCATGACAAAGATCATCGACAGCTGCATCAGGCTCATGAGAATCTGGAAACCATAGGTAAAGGTCGAGGAGAGCTGGCCCACGTCGAACAGCGTACCCTGGCTCGTGATGATGAGCTTGGAGCCCAGGTAGATGATGACGACAAACGCGCCGTTGACGCAGATGTTCATCATGGGGTTGTTAAAGGCGAGCAGCTTCTCGGCGCGGGTGAAGTCCATCTGGACGTCGCGCGCGGCGGCCGCGAACTTCTCCTTCTCAAAGTCTTCGCGCACATAGCTCTTGACCACGCGCATGCCGGTGACGTTTTCCTCGACGGACTCGTTAAGGGCATCGTACTTGTGGAACACGCGCGAGAAGATGGGGCGCACCTTAAAGATGATAAAGAACAGTCCAAAGCCCAGCAGCGGAATGATGACCAGGTAGACCATGGCGACGCTGCCGCCCATGATAAATGCCATGGTAAAGGCGAAGATCAAGACCAGCGGCGCGCGCACGGCGATACGGATGATCATCATAAAGGCCTGCTGAACGTTGTTGATGTCGGTGGTCAGACGCGTGACGAGTGAGGAACTCGAGAACTCATCGATGTTGGCAAAGCTGAACGTCTGGATCTTGTAGAACAGGTCGTGACGCAGGTTCTTGGCGAACCCGCAGCTCGCATGGCTGCAGGTGACGCCGGCCGCGGCGCCAAAAGCAAGCGACGTCAGCGCGATGAGCACCAAAAAGCCTGCGGTGGGAAGCATCTCGGCTACGGTGGCGCCGTCTTTGATAGCGTCGATCAGGTTGGCGGTGATGAATGGAATCAGCATCTCGCAGAGCACCTCGCCAAGCACGAGCAACGGCGTGGCAACGGTGACTTTCATATAGTCGCGGATGCTGCCCATGAGGGTTTTAATCATCCAGTTCCTCCCAGGTTACGCGGATTTTATCGAGCATTTCGGCGAGGTCCTCGCGCTCGTCGTGGGTGAGCGCGCTAAAGGCCTGCTCTCTAAAGCGAATGCGGGCCGCCTGCTCTACGTGGGCCTTTTCCCATCCCGCTTCGGTCAGGCGAATGGTGAGCTGCCGCCGGTCTTTGGGATTGCGGCTGCGCTCGATAAGGCCGGCGCATTCGATCTTGGAGAGAATCTCGGAAAGCGAACCGGGCTTAAGATCAAAGTGCAGGCCTAGTTCCTGCTGTGACATCTCGCCGTTTGGCTGCTTGGCGAGCAAGCAGACGATGGGGGCCTTTCCCGAGGCGCCGCCGCCGTGAAAGTGCAGAAAGTGGCCGCAGAAGCCCAGCCCGTTTAGGATGTGCTTGGCGAGCGCGTCTGATTGGGACTGTGCCGCGGGCGCATCTGCGGGTTCATGGGGGTCGCCGCCCGGCGTGTGGGGGCAGAGGCCGATGTGGTCATCGCACATGGTGTCGCTCCTTTCTTTAGTTAGGTAGTGCAATTGTTTTGTGCCTAACTAATTTAGGAGTGCAAGAAATAAATGTCAAGGTACCAAACTTATTAAGTTACGGCGTTTTACCAAACGCCGTAACCGCTCGATGCTGCAAACGCTCCTAAGCGGCAATCTGTGATTCCGCCACGGTCCGCTTCGGCGCATGTGATCTCTTGGGGACGGAGGAAAAGGGATCATTTTCCGAAACCTCTCCGCAACAATTTGCACTTCGCACCGCTCGCCTCCGCTCACAACGTCCCCTGCGCTACACTTAGTCGCACTATGGCGCCGCCGCGTCACGCCCGACCCAAGGGAGACCCTCATGAAGAATACTCAGCTGCTGCTGATTAACGATATGTGCGGCTACGGCAAGGTCGCGCTTTCCGCCATGCTGCCGGTGCTGTCGCACATGGGCTACCGTATCCATAACTTGCCGACGGCGCTCGTTTCCGACACGCTCAACTACCCCAAGTTCTACATCCACGACACCACCGAGTATGTGCGCCAAAGCCTCGCTATCTGGGAGGAGCTCGGCTTTGAGTTCGACGCCATCTCGACCGGCTTTATCGTGACCGAGGAAGAGACGCGCATCATCTCGGACTTTTGCCACCGCCGCGCGCAAAAGGGCACCAAGGTGTTCGTCGACCCCATCATGGGCGACAACGGCAAGCTCTATGCGGGCGTGCCCGAGTCCACGATTGGCCTTATGCGGCACCTGCTGGAGTGCGCCGATTACGCGGTTCCCAACTACACCGAGGCCTGTCTGCTCACCGATACACCTATTGCAGAGCAAATTACGCCCGATGAGGCCCGCGCCCTTGTGGACGCCGTGCGCGAGTTGGGTGCCAAGTCGGTGGTCATTACGAGCGCCGTGGTCAATGGCACGAACGCGGTTATCGGTTACGACCATGTAGCGGGGGAGTACTTCACGATTCCCTTTGAGCTCATTCCGGTCTATTTCCCGGGCACGGGCGACACGTTCTCGGCGGTGCTCGTCGGCCGCGTTATGGCAGGTTGGAGTCTGCAGCGCGCGACGTCCGATGCCATGCGTGTGGTGGCTGAGCTTATCGAGCGCAATGCCGACCAAGAGGACAAGTCGGCCGGCCTTCCCATCGAGGCATGCCTGGATGTGATCGACCATGAGTAACGCCGGCGAGGGCGCCGCCGGGTCCGCCGACGAGAACAAGCCGCTCGGCGCGCCGCGTGGCAAGCGTCCGCGTATCCGCGTGAGCTGCGTGGACCAGCTTGGTGCGTGTCGCTGCCACCATGGTCACAAGCCGGGCGACGTCTTTGATTTCGATCGCGACCGGGGCAAGATGTGCGCCATGGCCTGCCATGTGGGCTTTCCCTACATCGATATCCTGCGCTATGGAGGCGCCGTGCCTGGCAACGAGCCCGGCACAGCAAAGTTCTGCTGCCCCGAGGTCGACACCCTCAACGTCTGGCTTGCCGAGATCGTCGACGAATAGGTGAGCGTGGATTTTCTCCCGTTTAGAGCGCACTTGAATGCTCAAAGTGGGAGAAAATCCACGCTCATTTTTCATGCGGGAGATTATCCACGCTCGTTTCGCGCCGAAGGCGTGGCCTGCGACCTCGCTTTCCTACAGCTGCTCGAGCATAGCGGCGCAACCGGCGAGCACGTCGCGGTAGGTGGCATCGAAATTGCCGGTGTACCAGGGATCGGCCACGTCGCCGGGGCGTCCGGTCCAATCGAGCAAGCGCGTAATCTTGCCGTCGGGGTCGTCGCCAAAGATGCGACGCAGGCCACGCGCGTTCTCAGCATCCATATAGACAATGTGGTCCCAGTTGCCATACTCTGCTCGACGCACCTGGCGGGCACGGTGCGCAACGACGGGAATCCCGACTTCGCGCAGCTTGGCGACCGTGCCATGATGCGGCGGGTTGCCGATCTCCTCAGTTGAGGTCGCTGCGGAATCGATGACAAACTCCGCCTCGCGCCCAGCGCGGCGCACGAGCTCGGTAAACACCGACTCAGCCATCGTCGAGCGGCAGATGTTCCCATGACAGATAAACAGTACACGTTGCATATGCGGTTTCCTTTCGATCGCCATCATCGAGCTCGAGTATCGCATCTGCGCTTACGCCCTCGCCCGCTTGCGCTCCCAGCGAGCCAGCTTAATCGTCACCAGCGTAAGCGCCCAGGCCACAAGCGAGAACGCGGCACCAACCGCGCCAACGTAGGCAATGCCAACGCTGCTCACCACGGCGCCGCCCACTGCGGTGCCAAACGAAATGCCGACGTTAAACGCCATGGGTTCTACCGAGCTCGCGAGTACCATCGATTTGGGATGGCGGCTGCGCGCCACGTCCATAAAGTGCGTGATGCATGACACCGAGAACAGGTACATGAGCAGCGCTAGGCTAAAGACAAAGACCAGCGCGAGCGGCATGGTGTCGCCCACGGCAAACAGCCCGAGTAACGCCGCAGCTTGCAGCACAAACGTCACAAGCAGCGCCTTCATGCCAAAGCGCGCGTCGATCCATCCGCCCAAGATGTTCGAGACCAGGCAGAACACGCCGTAGGCCATAAGCGTGGTGCTTGCCTGAACAGTGCCCATGCCCAGCACCTGCTCAAGATAAGGCGTCACGTAGCCGTAGAACACATAGACCGATCCCACGCCAAACAAAAAGATGAGCATGCCGGTGATGATGCTCGGTTCGCGTAGCAGACCCGCCTGCTCGCGGAAGGTAGCGGGTTCGTCGGTCTGTCCGGCGCGCGGCATAAACGCCACGAGCGCTCCGCAGATCAAAACGGCAAAGGTCAGCGTACCGTACATGGCCACGTGCCAGTCGAGCGTGTCGGCCACAAACTTGCCAATCGAGGTCACAAAGACCATCGCCACGGAAAACGCGCCGTACACGACCGAGATGGCAAGCGAAGTTTGCTGCGGGGACAGCAGCTCGGGGATGTACGTCACGCCCACGGCGAGCAGTGCGCCCGAGACGGATCCCAGGACAATGCGCGAGATAAACAGTACCTGGAAGTTGGGCGCCAACGCCATGACCAGATTGCCGAGCACAAAGATAATGCTGTAGCACACGAGCAGCTGGTAACGACGGAAGCGCCCCGTGCTGAGCGCAAGCACCGGCGTCGCGATGGCGTAGACCAGTGCAAAAACGCTGATGAGCTGGCCCGCAGCGGCAAGCGATATGCCGAGTTCCGTCGCCAAGTCACTTTCGATGCCGATGACCACGAACTCGGAGCAGCCGAGCGAGAATCCCAGCAGCACGAGCAGCGCCAGGCAGAGCCTGGTGCGCGCGGGGGAGAGCGCGGCGGCGGTTGACTTACTTTTAGGCGTGGTTGCGGCGGTCAAGGTTGTCACTCCAATGTCGCATGAATAAGCGGGATTCAATCCCTGCAACTCTAACAGAATGTGTCAGGTGCCTGCCTCCTTTGTCGCAGGCTGCGCTTGCCTGTATAGTCGCAATACAGGCGAAGATGGTCTCAGGTACATTGCGGGCGACAGGAGATCCCATGGGTATGCACACGACAAAGGTTGTAGTGGGCGAGGGCAAGTTTGCGCTCGAGGCCCAGTTGACGGTGACGCCGCGAGGCATGGCGGTGTACGCCTGCTCGCCGGAGTTTGCGCACCTGGGCGCCACGGCGCAGGCCATTCCTCGCCCCGAGCCCGGCCGTACGGCGACGGTGAGCATCCTGGCCGTTCCGTGTCATCGAGACGAGATCCCGGCGCACGATATTGCGGCGGCGCTGGCCACGCGCTTTGGCGTGCCGGTAGTTGCAAGCACGGGTTTTCATGTGGAGAACGCGACCGCGGACGACTTGCGGCGCATGCTCGATACCACCAAGGAACTCATCGCCGCGCTCGAGGAGGCCGCAGCCCGCATTCTGCGCGCCGGCTGGGATGAGGGCGGCGCGGGCGCCGAGGTCGTGGCGGTCAATGCCACGACCGGCGAGACGCTTGGCCCCGTCGACCGCATCGATGCCCATGCCGGTGAGGGCATTCTGCATCAGGCATTTCTGACGCTTCTGGTCGAGGGCCAGGGCGAAGACGCACGCCTGCTGCTCTGTCGTCGCAGTCCGCTCAAACGCCTGTGGGGCGGGGTGCTGGCCGATAGCTGTGCCGGCCATCCGCTCCCCGGGGAGGACGTTGTCGCCGCGACGGCGCGCCGCATCAACGAAGAGCTCGGCATCACGCGCGCACCCGACCAGCTCAAACACCTCGGTCACGTGACCTACCGCGAGGACCACGGCGACGGCCGCTGCGAGTGCGAATGGTGCGAGGTCTACCTTGCCCATGTTGAGCCGGGCGAGCTGCATATCAACCAAGAGGAGATCTCGGAAGTGCGCCGCGTGGCCCCGTCCGAGCTTAAAGGCTACCTGCAGGGTCACCCCGAGCAGCTGGCCCCCTGGCTCCGCGAGGCCCTCAGCGACCCATCCATCCGTACGGATCTCGCTATGTGAAACAAAAGACAGTCCCTTTGCCACATCCAAACCGTCACAACATTCGATGAAAATCTCGAAATCGAGGAAAAGCGTCGAATGTTGTGACGCTTTTTGTCCAGAGGATCGCTTCTCATCCAAAAATCCCGCTTGACTGTATTGCCACAACACAGCGCAACGTAAGGGGTGTCCGATAACGGGCGCCCCTTTTTAAGTGGCAACGTGGCCGCGAATCCGGAGCGCCCCCAACAAGAAAGGTGGGGAGATGGAAGCGGAAAAGAAGGCGTTTAAGATCACCAAGCGCGAAATTGGCTTTGTGCTGGGTATCGTTGTCTTTTTGCTGGTGAAGTTTCTTCCTTTGGCGGAGCTGAGCTCGACGGTCGAGCTTACGGTCGGCGGTCAGACCTGTCTGGCGTTGACGCTCGCCACGGTGGTGTTCTGGGCGTGTGGCGTGGCACAGCCGGGCTTTGTGGGCCTGCTCTATTGCGCGCTGCTCGTTCTGTTCAAGGTGTGCGTGGACGACACGGGTGCCGCGAGCATCTCGGCGACGGTCGCCTCCACGTTTAGCTCGTGGACCAAAGCCACCATGTGGCTCGTCATTGGTGCCTACCTCATCGCCAGCGCGGTCAAGGAGTCAGGCCTGGGCGAGCGCATCGCCTATGCGTTTATGCTCAAGTTCGTGCGCGACGCCAAGTCGCTCATCATCTCGATCTTCGCGCTCACCTTTGTGCTGTCGCTGCTGATCCCGCATCCGTTCCCCCGCGCCTTCCTCATCCTCGCCGTCGTCTCGGTCATCGCCGAGTCCGCCGGCTACGGTGACGACGACAAGGGTAAGCTCGGCTTCCTCGTGTTTGCCGCTGCTGCCCCGGGCTCCATGTTCTTCCTGACGGGCGACTCCACACTCAACCCGCTCGTCGCGCAGTACAGCGCCGAGGCCGGCGGCATGAGCCCGTCCTTCGTCGACTGGTTCCTGTACATGAGCGTGCCTATGCTGGTCGCGCTGCTGTGCACCCTGTTCCTGGGCCTCTTCCTCTTTAAGCCCAGCAAGGAGCTCGTTTACGATCGCGAGCAGATCGTGGCCAAGCAGGCCGCGCTCGGCAAGCTCTCCGTCAAGGAGATCCGCACCATCGTGTGGCTTGTCATCGCCATCGCGCTGTGGCTTACCGTCTCGGGCGATTACATCGGCTGGGTGACACTTGCCATCGGTGTCGCGCTCGCCATGCCCGTCATCGGCGAGGTTCTCACTCCTGCCAGCTGGAACGCTGTCGACATCAAGTCCCTCATGTTCCTGACGGCCGCCATGGCCGTGGGTTCCGTGGGCGGCGCCACCGGCATGAACGCCTGGATCGCCGACGTCGTGCTTCCCAGCTCCGTGCCCGAGAACATCTTCCTGTTCGCCCTGCTCGTCGCCGCGCTCTCCATGATCATCCACATGTTCATGGGCTCGGTCATGGCCGTGCTCGGTGTGTGCGTGCCGGCGTTCATCAGCTTCGCGGCCGGCTCCAGCGTAAGCCCGCTTGCCGTGGCGCTCATCGTCTTCACGTCCATCAACATCCACTACATCCTGCCGTTCCACAACCTGCCGATCCTTATCGGCGAGGGCAAGGACGCCGGCGGCTACACCTCCTAAGAGGCCATGCGCATGGGTATTCCCCTCACCGCGGTCGTCTTTATCGTCGTGCTGGTCGAGGCCGCCTGGTTCCACCTCTTTGGCCTGATGTAAGCAGTCGAGTGCTTGGCTGTAATTAGTCGAGTGCTTGAACTGCGAGTGCCCGAGCGCCCCATCTATGAGCGCTGCGGCCCCATTACGTTACCAAGCCCGGCGGCATCCTCGCCGTCGGGCACTCTCCCGAAAGGAGCACGCTATGTCCACTACCGATGCTTCCCAGATCCACGACCTGCGCTCCGCACTCGACTTTTTGCGCGAGATGCCGGGCCAGCTGCTCGAGACCGACACCCAGGTCGACCCGGACGCCGAGGTCTCGGGTGTCTATCGCCACGTCGGTGCCGGCGGCACCGTTATGCGTCCGACCAAAGAGGGTCCGGCGATGGTCTTCAACAACGTCAAGTGCTTTGACGACGCCAAGGTCTGCATCGGCATGCTTGCCAGCCGCAAGCGCGTTGCCGCCCTGCTCGACCTGGACGAGGAGCACCTGGGCCTCGAGATCGGCAAGCGCTTTGAGAACCTGATCGCGCCCGAGCAGATTGCCGAGGGTGCGCACGTCGACTGCCAGGAGGTCGTGTACAAGGCGACCGACGAGGGCTTTGACCTGCGCAAGATCGTCCCCGCTCCCACCAACACGCCCGTCGACGGCGGCCCCTACATCACCATGGGCCTCGCCTACGGCACGAGCCCCGACGGCTCCCAGTCCGACGTGACCATCCACCGCTTCTCCTGCGTCGACAAGGACAAGCTCGCCATGTGGATCACCCCGGGCAGCCGTCACCTTGGCGCCTTTTTTGACGAGTACTGCCAGCGCGGCGAGGACATGCCCATCTCCATCTCCATCGGCTTGGACCCCGCCGTGTACATGTGCTGCGGCTTTGAGGCTCCTACCACGCCGCTCGGCTTTAACGAGCTTCAGATCGCCGGCGCCCTGCGCGGCCATGCCGTCGAGCTCGCCGACTGCGTTACCGTTCCGCAGAAGTGCATCGCCAATGCCGAGTACGTGCTCGAGGGCTACCTCATGCACGACGAGACCATCAACGAGGACGTCAACGGCCACGGCTACGCCATGCCCGAGTTCCCCGGTTACACCGGTGGCGCCAAGGTCTGCCCGGTGATCAAGATCACCGCCGTCACCACGCGTGTCAACCCCATTATGGAGAGCTGCATCGGCCCTTCGCACGAGCACGTGTCCATGGCCGGTATCCCCACCGAGGCTTCCATCTACAAGATGGTCGAGACCGCTATCCCGGGCCGCCTGCTCAACGTCCACGCTGCACCCTGCGGCGGCGGCAAGTTCGTTGCCATCATGCAGTTTAAGAAGTCGAGCAAAAATGACGAGGGCCGTCAGCGCAACGCCGCCATGCTCGCCTTCTCGGCATTCTCCGAGCTCAAGCATGTGATCTTGGTTGACGAGGATGTCGACATCTTTGATATGAGCGACGTGATGTGGGCCATGACCGCGCGCTTCCAGGCCGACGTCGACCTCATCACCATCCCCGGCTGCCACTGCCACGTGCTCGACCCGTCCAACGACCCTGCGTTCGACCCCACGATTCGCGAGCACGGCATCGCCTGCAAGGCCATCTTCGACTGCACGGTTCCGTTCGACCTCAAGAAGAATTTCATTCGCTCGCAGTTCATGGAGATCGACACAGACAAGTGGGCCAAGGAGATTGCTTTCTAAGGTTCCGGCGTTCTACCGAACGCCGGACCACTCGACGCTGCGCCCGCGCCTGGCGGGCAATCTGCCCCTCAACTGCGAAGGCATGGGCATAAGCCCTATGCCTTCTTGTTTCGGGGCACCTTGCCTCGCCAGACGCGCGCTCGCTGACATTGCCCGACCTATAGCTGCCATTTTGTTGTTAGGAGTTGTCATGCCTGAGTCTTCTGTCCGTCCCCGTCGCATTGTCGTTGGCGTGTCTGGCGCCAGCGGTGCCGCGCTGGGCCTTGAGTGCCTCAAATGCCTGCGTCAGGCCGGTGCCGAGTCGGCGCTTGTCGTCACGCGCGGGGGAGAGATCACCATCGAGCAGGAGCTCGGCATGACGCTCGACGAGTTTGCCACGCATGCCGATGTGGTCTACGACAACAAGAACATCGGCGCCGCCATCGCAAGCGGCACCTATCCGGTCGACGGCATGATCGTGGCCCCGTGCTCCATGAAGACGCTCGCCGGCATCGCGAGCGGCTACAGCGACAATCTGTTGCTGCGTGCGGCCGACGTGCAGATGAAAGAGCAGCGCCGCCTGGTGCTCATGGTGCGCGAGACGCCCTTCAGCGCCATTCATGTCGACAACATGGCGCGCCTGGCGCGCGTACCGGGCGTCATGCTCATGCCGCCCATGCTCACGTTTTACAACGGCCCCGCCACGCTCGATGACGCGGTGCATCACATCGCCGCCAAGGCGCTCGAGGCCGTCGGCGTGTCATGTGCAAACTATAAGCGCTGGTCATAGGCGTCTTTAGGGTAGGATACGAGGAGTGTTTGAGCCCGCTGCCCCTGTGGGCGGCGGGCTTTTCGCGTCAAAGGATGTGTCGGGAGGATCTATGCAGACGGGCATGTATGCGATTAGCGAGATGGCGAGCTTGTTCAATGTTTCGCGCCAAACGCTCATCTACTACGACAAGATCGGTCTGTTTAAGCCCGCCGTGGTGAACGAAAAGGGCTACCGTTTCTATTCGCCCACGCAGATCCCGCTCATGCGTCTGATCTGCATGCTGCGCGACCTAGGGCTCGAACTCGACGAGAATGACCGCCTGACCTCGACGTTCGACATTGGCGAGATGACCGATCACCTGCGCTCGCGGGTGCAAGCGCTCGATGAACAGATCGCCGGCCTCAAAGCCGAGCGCGCGAGCGTGCAGGAGCGCCTGAACTTTTACGACGAGGCGGTTTACTGGCGCGAGCGCGAGGGCAGGCCGGAGCTCAAGCAGTTTGAGCGTCGCTACGTGGTCTTTGAGGAGTTTCCAGGCGATATCGAGCGCGGCCGCTCGATGCTTCACCCCACGCTCATGCGGGCCATCCTGCGCATGCGTGCGTTGACGGGCACGCGCCCTATGCGCGGCTGGGGTGCCATGCTGCGTCGTGAGGCGCTGCATTCCGACGACCCTATCGCCGGCGCGGGCTCCTTTGCCGTGCTGCCGCGCGGTGCCGAGGAACTGCTGCCGAGCGATCCCGCCGAGCTGGCAGAGATCGGCATCGAAGTGCTGCCCGAGGGCACATACCTGTGCATGAGCCGCTGGGGTATGCCGTACGAGCCCGAGGGCATCCGCGCCATCGTTGCCTGCATGGACGAGCACGCGCTCCAGCCCGTTGGCAACGCTTTCGACTTTTGCTACCTCGATACCACGAGCTACGACGAGTCCCACCAAGAGGACTTTTGCTGCATCCAAATCCCTGTTACCCTCCAGATGTGACAAAGGGACAGTCCCTTTGTCACATTCGTGGTGTGGCTGCTGCCCAAACCGTCACAACATTTGATGAAAATCTCGAAAACGAGGAAAAGCGTCGAATGTTGTGACGCTTTTCCTGTCTGTGCCGGCGAGCTCCCGTGCCATCTGGGGGTATAAGGCTGGCAAGTGTTTATTTGCGAGGCTTAAGGGGCGCCCCGTATGGATATCGATAACTTTGAATGGTGGTATAGCGAGGGCGAGGCTCCGGACGAGGAGTGGGACGAGCCCGCGCCGCGTGACGTGTCGAGCGACGAGGACGAGGCCGGCAACGATGCTGCTGTCGAGCCTGACGCCGCCTCCGATGCCGCCGAGCCCCTGACCTTTGAGCAGGCTTGGGCCCAAGCCGAGGCCGATGAAGCTAAGGTCGATGCCACGGCCACACTCGGTGAGCCGGCGGACATGTCCATCTCGCCGGCCAAGATCCCGCAGCCGCGCCATAACATCGACCCCGGCAGTACGGCATCCTTCAGCATTCTCGACGTGCCCTCGCAGGGTGCCCAAGCACCCGCGCCCACACGTCGCCCCGACCTGGCTCGCGAGGAGGACGCGGGCCGTCGCTCTCCGCTCGGCCCCATCCTCATCGCCTTCATGGCCGGCGTTATCGCATGCTCGGTAATTGGAAACGTCTGGAGCCATGTTGAACAACAACGAAAAGACGCCGCCAAGGTCGAGATGTCCGTCGAACAATCGCTCAGCCGCACGCGCTCGGTGCATGTATCGGTCGAGGTCAAGGACGGCGCGACGTGGGACACCGCGCGCGGCGACAGCCAGATGCTCGTCCATATCGTGGGTCGCACGCTCAAGGGGCAAGCGATCGACGAGTACCAATACGTCAATTCCGAAGGTGACGGCATCGAGCTCAAGCCCGGCGACTACGAGCTCACGGTCGATGAGCCGCCCGTCGCCACCGACGGCACGCGTTACCGTGCCTCAAAGCGCATGGTTCCGGTGAGTTTTAATTCACAGGCGCCCGATACGGTCGATAGCACGCCGCAGGGCGGGTTTGACCTTTACGCTATTGCTCAATAACTGCACCTGTCGCTCAACCCCGCCGCCAAGAGTGGGACAATAGCCCTCGACACCGTTGTTTACTATTGGAGGAAGTAGCATGTCCACCGTCACTACCATCAAGCGCGGCGGCCTCACCGCGGCCATCGATTCCATGGGCGCCCAGCTCACGAGCCTTGCCCTCAACGGCAACGAGTATCTGTGGCAGGGCGACCCGGCCTTTTGGGGCAAGCACGCGCCCATTCTGTTCCCCATCGTGGGATCGCTGCGCAACAACATGGCGACATCTGCGGCCGGCACCTGCGAGATGCCGCGCCATGGACTCGCTCGCATCGTCGAGCACAAGTTGGTCGAGGTTTCGGAGGACGGCTCCTCGGTAACGTACGAGATCACTGACACGCCCGAGTCGCTCAAGGCGTTCCCGTTCCACTTTAAGCTCAACATGACCTATGCCCTGACTGGTGACGCCACGCTTACCCAGACCTTTGCCGTCACCAATACCGGCGACGTGGACCTGCCGTTCTCGGTGGGCGGCCACCCCGCATTTAACGTGCCCGCCCCCGGTGCCGAGGACGAGGCATTCGAGGATTACGAGCTGGCGTTTACCGAGGCTTGGACTAACGAGGCCCCCATCATCACGCCCGACGGTCTTATGACGTTCGAGGGTAGCTACAAGGCTCCCGATAACTCGGACGTGCTGCCCATCACGCACCGCAGCTTCGATAACGATGCCATCATGTTCACCGATGTCCCGGGTTCCACGCTCACGCTGCGCGGTCGCAAGTCGGGCCATGGCGTCAAGATCGACTTTGAGGGCTTTAAGTACATCGGCGTGTGGTCTGCCGCCAACGACGCTCCGTTTGTGGCGCTCGAGCCTTGGACCGGCCACACTACCATGGACACCGAGGACGACGTCTTTGAGCACAAGGTCAACGCCATTACGCTGGCGCCAGGCGCTACCGACACCCGTTCCTTTAGCGTCACCCTGCTCTAGAGGTTCCGCCGTTCTAACGAACGGCGGACCGGTCGACGCTGCGCGCCACCCAGAGCGACAATTTGTCATTCAAAAGGCACGGCATGACCAGAAGGTCTATGCCGTGCCTTTTTCATGCCAACTTGTTCGCTCTGGGCGGCGCTCGCTGGCATTGCCAAAACATCGACGTTCCCAATGACTACCGCGTGTCTATTAATTTTTCGAGCTTGTGCTGCGCTGCTGGTCGCTGGCGTATATCCTGTTAAGTCGTCAGCATACAATTCAACAGGGAAGGCAGATTATGCATTCTCCCCATCAACGCGACGCGCATCCGCAGCCGATATGCAGCCGTCGCATCTTTTTGGGTAGCGCTCTCGCTGCGAGCGCTTCTGTCGTCGCCGGCGCACTTGCCGGTTGCCAGCGCCCCTCCACACTGGAAGTAGTTCAGCCCACGACAGGCGGCGGTCGCGACGACCTGTCCGATTCTGTGATCGGCAAGGATAAGATCCGCATTGGCATGGAGGCGGCCTACGCCCCGTACAACTGGCAGGTTTCCGAGGCCAGCGAGTTCACGATCCCCATCGATAACGTGCAGGGAGCCTACGCCGATGGCTACGACGTGCAGATCGCCAAGATCGTCTGCAAGGCTCTCGGCGGCGAGCCCGTTGCCGTCAAGCAGAGCTTCTCGGGCCTTATCGACTCGCTCAACAACGGCCAGATTGACCTCATCATCGCCGGCATGAGCGCCACGCCCGAGCGCGAGGAGTCCGTCGGCTTTTCCGACCCGTACTTCATTGGCTACTTTGGCCTGTTCGTAAAAGAGGGCTCGCCCTACCAAAACGCCACCAAGCTCAGCGACTTCAGCGGTGCCACGGTGCTCGGCCAAAAGGACACCATGCTCGATACCGTCATCGACGAGATTCCGGGCGTTGTGCACAAGAACCCGGTCGATTCGGTCCCCACGGTGTTCTCGAATCTGCTGCAGGGCACGTGCGACGCCGTGACCTACAACACTGAGAACGAAAAGGGCTATATGGCCCAAAATCCCGGTATCGTCCCCATCCACTTTGCCGAGGGCGAGGGCTTTAAGCAGGAGGTCACGGCGAATGTCGGTTGCCGCAAGGGATCGGACAAACTGCTTAAGCTCATCGACAAGACACTCAAGGGCATCAGCCAGGAGGAGCGCGACCAGATGTGGGACGCGTGCCTCGACCGTCAGCCGGCATAGGGAGGCAGCATGAAAGGCATCAATCGTCTGGCCTCCTTTATCAAGGCCGACCACCGTTATGTGTACCTGGGCACGAGCGTTATCGCGGCGCTCGGCTTGGCATTTAGCCAGCGCAACCCCACGCCGCTGAGCTTTTTGGCGCCCACCGGCATCTTCCAGGATTGCCTTTGGGCGATTCTTTGGGCCTGGATCGTCGTGTCGGCGGCAGCGCTCGTCACCAAGGTTATGCACTGGAACGACTATCGCGAAACGTCGCCGTTTGCATCCGAGCGTTGCCGTCGCGGCGCGCGCCTGGGCAGCTATGTCGTGGTTGCCATCGCGGCGATCTTCTTTATCGACCGCTGCGTCATGTCGTTTGTCGACCTGGTGCAGGTGAGCATTGTCTCGGACTCCAATCCCAGCGACTTTCTGTCGAGCTTGGTCTACATGACCTACAAAAGCGGCGACTTCTTTATCCGCGGTATCGAGATCACCATCGCGCTTGCCACCTTCGGCACGGTCGTCGCCTTCTTCTTGGCGCTGCTCTTTGTGTTCTTGCGCACCCAGACCTTCGATCGCGTCGACAACGACCTGGTGCGCTTCTTTAAGAGCATTGGCCGAGGCTTTGCGACCGTCTATTCCACCGTCGTGCGCGGCACGCCCATGATGGTCCAGGGCCTGCTCATCTATTACGCGGGCTTCACCGTTTTGCGCGGCATGGGCTTCGAGACCGCCCAGGCCAACCAGATCTGGAGTACCTTCACCGCCGGCCTGGTCACCATCTCGCTCAACTCCACCGCCTACATGATGGAGGTCCTGCGCGGCGGCATCGAGTCCATCGATCCCGGCCAGGCCGAGGCAGCGCGCTCGCTGGGCCTGTCGCAGTGGCAGGCTATGCGCAAGGTCGTGTTCCCTCAGGGTATTAAAAACGCGATCCCGGCGCTCACCAACGAGCTCATCATCAACATCAAGGACTCGTCGGTGCTCTCGGTCATCGGCGTGTTCGACCTCATGTACGCCACCACCACCGTCGCCGGCGTGTACTACCGCCAGATGGAGGTCTACTGCGTGGCGCTCGTGGTCTATCTGATCCTGACGCTCGTGGCGAGCCGCCTGCTCGAGGCCTTTGGCAAAAAGCTCGGCGCCGAGGCTCCGGCCACGCTGCCCAGCTCTAACTAGGCTTAAGACGAGGAGAATCATCATGGCAGATACCGCCACTACCGGCACTGCGGCAGCCGTGCAAAACCAAGAGCCGCTTATCCGCGTCGAGGGCCTGCGCAAGAGCTTTGGCTCACTCGAGGTACTCAAGGGCATCGACCTGTCCGTCAATCCCGGTGAGGTTGTCACCATCATCGGCGCCTCGGGCTCGGGCAAATCGACCTTCCTGCGCTGCCTCAACCTGCTCGAGACCCCGGACGCGGGCCACATCTGGTTCCACGGCCAGGACCTCACGGCCGAGCGCTGCAACATCAACAAATTGCGCGAGGACATCGGCATGGTGTTCCAGGGCTTTAACCTGTTCAACAACATGGATGTGCTCGACAACTGCACGCTCGCGCCCGTCACGCTCAAAAAGATGAGCAAGGCCGAGGCCGAGAAGGTCGCGATGGAGCATCTGACGAGCGTGGGACTCGAAAAGTTCGCGCACGCCGCCGTTGGTCGCCTGTCCGGTGGTCAAAAACAGCGTGTGGCCATCGCTCGTGCCCTATGTATGAATCCGCAGATCATGCTGTTCGACGAGCCGACCTCAGCGCTCGACCCCGAGATCGTGGGCGAGGTGCTCGAGGTCATGCGCAAGCTCGCCGCCGACGGCATGACCATGGTCGTCGTCACGCATGAGATGGCCTTTGCCCGAACCGTGTCCGACCGCGTGGTCTTTATGGACAAGGGCGTGGTGCTCGAGGATGCCGCGCCGGCCGAGCTCTTCGGCAACCCCAAACACCAGCGCACTCGTGAGTTCCTCTCTCGCTATCTCGAGGACAAATAACCGACCGCAAACGCTTACGTTGCAGGGCCGCTCCCGTGGGGCGGCCTTTGTCGTCACAATCGAAAGGATGTCATGGCCGAGGTTTGGCGCTTCTTTGCGCATGAGGACGATTTTGCCGATATAGACGAGGCCGGCGCGTGCGAGCGCTTGGGCCGCGTGCTGTCGTTTCCGACCATTTCGAGCATGGATGCCGAGGCGGTGGATTGGCAGCCCTTCGACGACCTGCGCGCGTATATGCAGCAGGCCTGGCCGCACGTATTTGCGGCGGGCGAGGTCGAGCTTGTCGGCCATTCGCTGTTGGTGACGCTTGGCGGTTCCGACTCCGCCCTCAAACCCGTCATGCTCATGGGTCACATGGACGTGGTCCCCGTGGTGCCGGGTACCGAGGCCGACTGGACGCACGCCCCCTTTAGCGGACAGGTGGACGACACCTACATTTGGGGTCGCGGCGCTATCGACATGAAGGATCAGGTCGCAGGCATTCTCGAGGCGGTTGAGTATGCGCTGGCGCACGGTTGGGAGCACAAGCGTTCGCTGTTGCTCGCCTTTGGTCAGGACGAGGAGACGACGCAGTACGGCGCAGGCGCCATCGGCCGCGTGCTCGAGGAGCGCGGTGTTGAGCTCGAGTTCCTGATCGACGAGGGTGACTACCGTATTGTTTCGGCTGCCGAGTACAACGCGGGCGAGGGTTGGCTCATGCACGCCGACCTGGCTGAGAAGGGTTATGCCGACATTGTGCTCAAGACAAAGAGCGCGGGTGGGCATTCTTCCAACCCCTACGGCGGCACGTCGCTCGAGGTGTTGAGCCGTGCCATCACCGCAATCTGCGATATCGAGTGGCCGACGCGCGTCACGGACCTGCTTGCCGCACAGCTCGTCGAGCTGGAGCTCTACACGGCCGACGAGATTGCTTCCAACAAGGACGCCATCGTGCGCGAGTGCCTCGCCAGCAAGAAGCTCTATCCGCTCGTGACCACCACCTGCGCGCCCACGCAGATCGAGGGCGGCAGCACCGGCGCCAACGTGATGCCGCAGGATATGTGGGCCAATATCAATTTCCGTATGCTCGAGGGCACGAGCGTGGCCGACGTTGTGGCGCGCTGCCGTGAGGCGGTTGCCGGGGCGGACCTTGCCGGTCGTGTCGAAGTGGAGCTGGGCCTCGGCAGCTCCGAACCCTCGCCGTCCCCGCGCATCGGTGGTCCCGGCCTCGAGGCGGTTCGCTCCATCGCCGCCCGCTATTTCCGCGATCCAAAGGGGGCGGACGAAAACGGATCGAGCGCGGCGGACGAGGGCCCCGTCCGCATTGTGCCCTCAACCGTGATCGGCGCGACCGACGCTGCCAACTACCAGCACATTTGCTCCGAATGCATTCGTTTTTCGGCGTTTGTGGTCGACGATGACGAGTGCGACCGCGGCGTCCACGGCACCAACGAGCGCATCACCCGCCGCGCCTACCTCCAGGGTGTTCGCTTCCTCATCGCCCTGCTTCAAACGCTCTAGAATGTGATAAAGGGACTGAGCCGATTTCATCGGTAATGAGACAAAAACTGTCATAGAATAAGACTAAGATATCTTAAGAGACATATGCTGGGGTTGGTATTCCTTGAACGACTGCGGGCATGTGCCAGACTGCCTCGGCCCCCGGGGAGCACCCGGGCAGGTCGCCGTGTGACTGGGGAGGAAATTATGCAGGAGCTCAGAGAGACGACGTCTCGACTCGTGAATAATGCTACCGGGGGGGTGTCTAAGCAGGGAACTTCCTGGTGAACACCGGCCGCGCGAGCGGTGGTCCGTCATGTCTTATGGCCGTCGTCGTGGGCTGCGCCCGGTCTCGCCATATGTGATTGTTTTGGCCCTCGCCGTCGCGCTGACGGCGAGTTTCTTCCTGCCGACTCGTGCGGAAGCGGCGTTTTCGGACCACACGGTTACGACGATTTCGCCTTCGGGGACAACAATCAACCTGTTTGATTACTGGGTGAATCCCGATAACCATCTGTCGGTTTCCGGCAACGGCGGCGTCAACGCAAACCACCGGTTCCAGTTTAACGACGGCCAGGGTGGTGAGTCGCTCAACCATTGGACGGGCAACATGAGCCCGCAGCCCGGCATTGTCAACAACACGCTTTTAGACGGCTATCCGCAGCTTTCCAAAACCTGGGGCGGCGAGTCCCTCTGCTACCTGTTCGATTCCTCTGCCCAGATCGGCAAGACGTCCCATTTTGGCGTGACGGGCCTCCTCAAGGTTCAGAACGGCTACTACGTCTATGACAGCTCCAAAAACTACGCAGCCTACAACGCTGACAAGAATGCCTTCGACATCTATGACACCTGGGGCATTGACAAAGTGGGCGATTCGTCCCACCAGGGTCAGTTCTTCCCGTTCGACGCGGCAGACAAGGTGCTCAAAGAGGAAAACGGCCTGCTCGTCCAAACCGGCATCAAGGCAGACAACACCGGTGATTCGCGCTACAACGACGGCCACCCCGTCAACCACCACTTCGGCCTCTCAATGTCCACGCGATTCGTGCAGCCTGCTGGCGGCAAGGCGAACGCGGGCGACGACATGGTGTTCGAGTTCGCCGGCGATGATGACGTCTGGGTGTTCATCGACGATGTCCTCGTGGGTGATATCGGCGGTATTCACAACCGCGCGAGTCTGAGCATCAACTTTTGTACGGGCGACATTAAGGTGAACGGTAATAACGACGGCACACTGAAGAACAAGTACCAGAATGCGAATAAGGACATTTCGGGCTTCAACAGCAACACCTTCGCCGACGGCACCAACCACACCCTCAAGTTCTTCTACCTGGAGCGCGGCGCCACCGACTCCAACATGGAGCTCAAGTTCAACCTCGTGACGGTGCCCGAGTCCGACATCATCAAGTTCGACCAGGACGGCAAGTTCGTACAGGGTGCCGAGTTCAAGCTCTATAAGACCGACAAGGACTTCAAGACCGTGGGCGAGCTCATCGGCTCCGGTACCACGGACGAGGCCGGCCACCTAACGCTCACGAACGACGTGGACAACGGCGTCATCAACTTCGACGATCTCTACAACAAGGATCACGACAACAACAAGTACTACCTCCTGAAGGAGACGCGCGTACCCGGGGGATACCGCTCGAGTCTCGCGGCGACGGGTGGTAGCATGCAGCTCGAGTACGTGCCCGCGAGCGCTGAGAACGGCGCGGGCGGCGTCATCATCAACCGCGGCGGTATGGACGCGGGCAGCGTCGTGTGGAAGACCGGTGCGTTCGCCGCCGCGAAGGAGACCATCACCGCGCCGTCGACCGTGTACAAGGCAAATAATGACCTGACGAAGTCCGACAAGACCGTCAATCTGGACTCCGGCATACTGTTCGCTGTGGTGCTCAAGCGCGACAAAAGCGCAGGCACAGGTATCAAAGATCCGAGCAATTGGTACGCCGTGCCGGGCGACCCATCGACGGGAGCGGGATACACCCTCGCCAAGGAGCCGGGCATGACCGGTGCTATCGAGGCGGCGAAGAAGGACCTGCACGCCTTCACGCTCAACACAAGCGGCCAGTACCAGGTAGAGATTCAAAATCTGCCCGGTGACATCTCCAAGTACTACTACCTGCTGAGCGGTGATGCCCGCAAGGATGCCGAGTACACGGTGGCCATCTACCACACAACGGCGAGCTCGATCGGCGACGCGACGCCTAAGAACACAGTCCACGTGTACAGCGACGACATCGCAGACGGCACGAACTTCAAGCGGCAGTTCGCCACGCGCCTGCTCGTCACGAACATCCAGAATCGCCTGTTCGTGCAGAAGACCGATACCGAGGGTAAGCCCGTTGACGGGGCGAAGTTCGGCCTTTACAAGTCCACCCAGGTGACTACGGATGCGAACGGCAAGGCCGTGCTCGATGGCGACCAGGCCCCCTACGACACCCTGACGACGAGGTCGGTCGCCAACCCGGTCAAGCTCGAAGGGGCGGGCGTATTCCCGTCTACGAGCGACAGTAGCGAGCCGCTCGTGAAGGGTACCTACTTCCTGAAGGAGGTCTCGGCGCCCAATGGCTTCCTGCTTAATGACAGGCTCATCAAGGTGATTGTGGACGATTACGGCGTCCACGCCGATGCTGGTACAGTTGATGACGGCGTTTCGACGTTCGTGGGCGTGGGCTCGCTCATGAAGAGCCTGGGCCAGTTTGGCGCAGAGGGCGACATTGACAACACGCTCACGTGGATCAAGGGCCAGCGCCAGACGTCCGACGGGACGCTCGACGGCAACGGCAACCTTTCCTGGAACAATGACGCCAAGGGCGGCGAGAATGAGGTACATCTTAAGTACGGCGCCAATGGACGTGTCTACCAGTATGGGCCCACCAAGAAGGACGAACCTTACCGCCTGGAGACCGAGACGGGCTGGATACGTATGGGCATCACGCAGGACGTGTCTGGTGACACTAATGCGAAGGGCGCCCGCGCCGACCTGGGCGACATGAATCTGAACGCCCTGTTTACGGGCGCCACCTGCGTGCGCGTGGCGAACGAACGCGAGGCGAGCCTCGAGGTGATGAAGAAGGTCATGGTGCCAGCGGGCCTGACGGGAAAACCGGACGCGGGGTTCACCTTCAAGTTCACCGTGCCCACGACGGCGGGGAAGACGTACAAGGCCGCGGTGTTTGAGAACGCGGGGACCGCAAGCGAGAAGCAGGTCGGCAAAATGTTCGACCTCGAGAACGGCCGCGAGCAGACCATCACGGCCGACCAGACGATCCGCGTGTACGGTCTCGCCGAGGGTGACCAGTACGCGGTGCAGGAGCTGACCGGCGCAGACAAGATGCCCGCGGGCTATAAGCTGACCGGCCGCAAGCAGGGTGACAAGAATCTGACTGAAGAAGGCGATAGCATCTCGGGCAGGATTGCCCCGCAGAATTCCGACGGCACGGTGGCCAAAGACAACAAGCTGGTGTTCACCAACAGCTACAGCGTGAAGTCTTCGGTGACGCTCACAGGCATCAAGGCGAAGAAGAAGTTCACCGGCCGTGAGTGGACTAGCGCCGACAGCTTCGAGCTTTGCCTGCGCGCCGCCGATGGAACGCCGATGCCTGATGGTGCCACGGCAGCGCCCGTGGCCGGCATGAAGCAGGTCGAGAAGACCGTTACGAGCGCCGAAGAATTTAGCTTCGGAGAGATTAAGTATGAGAAGCCTGGCAAGTACACCTACTACATTGCCGAGACTACGCCCGCCAAGAGCGATCCCAGTTGGCTGGGCGGTGTCAGCTACTCCAGCGCCGAATACAAAGTGACCGTAACGGTGAAGGATGACGGCAAGGGAAATCTGACCGAGCCAGTCGTCAAAATGGAGCAGATCTATAAGGATGATGGCACCGCCACATCTCAGGTGATCGACGATCAGATTGCGGTGATCACGAACACGTACCGCCCGAAGGAGACCTCGGTAACGCTCAAGGCGACGAAGCGCTTCACGGGCGGTGAGCTCGCGGGGAGTGACTTCACGTTCCAGCTGCTCGACAAGGACGGCAGCGTGGTCCAGACTGTCCAAAACGAGAAGGACGGCAAGGTCGCCTTTGCAGCCATCGACTACGCTACGCCGGGCGACCACGACTACACCATCAAGGAGGTGAAGGGCGCCGACTCGACCGTCGTCTACGACGCGCAGGGCGTGAAGGTCCACGTCAAGGTCACCGACGAAAAGGGCGAGCTGAAGGCGACCGTCACCTACGACGGTGAGAAGGCCGTGCCGACCTTCACCAACACGAAGCCGACGGCGGACGTCACCGTTGAGGCCACGAAAGTTCTCGCGGGCAAGGACCTGACGGCCGATGCGTTCACCTTCGGCTTGTACGACCAGGACGGCAATGAGGACGCTCGCGGCACCAACGATAAGAATGGCAAGGTCAAGCTGACCGTCAAGGGCCTGAACCTGGGCGAGTACGACTACACGCTCAAGGAGGAGAAGGCCGGCCAGTCCGTCGACGGCGTGGCCTACGACGCCAAGGAAGTCAAGGTCCACGTCAAGGTAGAGCAGAACCAGGACGACAACAACAAGACGAAGGTGACCGTCACCTATGACGGTACCGCTACGGCTCCCACCTTCAACAACACCTACACCGCAAAGGGATCCGTGGAGCTGACGGCGACCAAGACCATCAAGGTTGCGGACGGCTTCGATCACACGACGAAGCCTGCGGACGGCGAGTTCACCTTCGACCTGAAGGACGCTGCCGGCAACGTGATCGCCACCGCGAAGAACGATGCAAACGGCAAGGTCTGCTTCACGCGCGAGTTCCAGCTCTCCGACTTGGACGGCGCCGCGAGCAAGGACTTCACCTACACCATCGTGGAGCAGCCGGGCGCGGAGCCGGGCATGGTCTATGACAATCATGCCCTCACCTATACGGTGACGGTCACAGACGGCGGGAACGGAGCACTGAATGCGAAGGCGATCGTGACGAGCGCATCCGGCTCGGATACCTTCACCAACACCTACCAGCCGGCCGCGACCGGTCTGGCCCTCGGTGCGCAGAAGAGCTATGTGAAGAAGGACGACAACACGCCGATCGTCCCCAAGGACGGCGAGTTCACCTTCGATGTGTACGAGGGCAAAATGACTGCTGAGCAGCTTGCCGGGGCCAAGCCCGTCCGGACCGCGACCAACGGCGCGGACGGAAGTGTTAACTTCGACGCCTTCTCCTACGCGAAGCCGGGCACGTACGAGTACACTATCGTGGAGCGGAAGGGTGATCTGGCCTACGTGACCTACGACGACGCGGTGCATCATGCCGTGGTGACGGTTGTGGACAATGCCGGCACGCTGCAGGCGAGCGTCGCCTACGACGGCGCGGACGCCACGAAGCCCACCTTCACCAACACCTACAAGGCGAAGGCGACGAACTCCGGCGCGATCGCCCTCACCAAGAGCGTTGACGTGCACGACGGCAGCTATCGGCTAAAGGCGGGAGACTTCGCCTTCGAGCTGGTGGGGTCTGACGGTACGGTGCTCCAGACCCAGAAGAACGACGCCAAGGGCAAGGTTTACTTTAACGAGCTGACCTTCGACCATGCGGGCACCTTTCCCTTCACGGTCCGTGAGGTGCAGCCGACGGACGGCGCGCCGGGCGTGCCGGGCGTGACCTACACCGGCAAGACGTACACCCTGACCTACATGGTGAAGGACAACAACGACGGCAAGCTGGTGGTAGAGAGCTCTACGGTGAAACCGAGCGAGGGCACCGAGAACGGCGTCACCCCCAATACCATGACGTTTGCGAACAGCTACCAGCCGGGTCAGACCTCCTACCAGATCTCTGGCACCAAGGTGCTTGAGAATGCCGACCCGGCCACCACGCGGACGCCCGCCGATGGCGAGTTCACATTCGCGCTGATTGACGTGGCCACCGGGCAGGAGATCGACCGGACCACGAACGTGGGTAAAGCGTTTACCTTCAAGGCCATCTCGTACACCGCAACTGGTTCGCATGCGTACCAGGTGAAGGAGGTTGCGGGCCAAGATGGCACCATCACTTACAGCGATGCGGTGCTGGACGTAACGGTGAACGTGACCGATGACGGCAGCGGCCAGCTGACCGCGACGGCGAACAAGACGGCTGCGGATCTGACCTTCACCAACACCTACACGCCGACGGCAACGACGGCGACGATTACCGGAACGAAGGCTCTGACCGGCCGCGACCTGGCCGAGGGTGAGTTCTTCTTCGACCTGAAGGACGCCGACGGTAACGTGGTGCAGACGGTGCAGAACGGCGCCGACGGCACGTTCGGCTTCGCGCCGCTGCAGCTGGACAAGGTGGGGGCGTACGTCTACACCGTGTCCGAGCGGGCAGGGGCGACGGCGAACGGCGTCACCTACGACACGACGGTCTTTACCGCGACGGTGACGGTGACGGAGAATGCGGAGACGCACGCGCTGGAGGCGCAGGTTGCCTACAGCAAGGGCGGCAAGGCTGCGGATGCGGTGGCGTTCAGCAACAGTTACGCGCCGGCCGCGACTGAGGTGAAGCTGGGGGCCTCCAAGGTGCTGAGCGGCGAGGACCTGAAGGAAGGGCAGTTCTCCTTCCAGCTGAAGGATGCCGACGGCAAGGTGCTGCAGACCGCAAAGAACGCGGCGGACGGCACGGTGGGCTTCGAGGCGATCTCGTACGACAAGCCCGGAACGTACGCCTACAGCATCTCCGAGGTGGACGACGGTCAGAAGAACGTGACGTACGACGCGGCCGAGCACCGGGTAACGGTGACGGTGACGGACGACGGTGCGGGCCATCTGGTGGCGACGGTAACCTATGACGGCGCCGTGGCGCCGGTGTTCAAGAACACGTACACGCCGCCGACCACCCCGCCGACGGAGCCGCCCACCAATCCGCCGAGCAAGTCACCGGTGCCGAAGGAGGAGAAGCCGGGTCTGCCGTATACGGGCGATACCAGCTTGTCGCCGATGGCCCTGGGTGGCATCGCGGGCGGCGCGGCGGTGCTGATCGCCGCAGGCGTTATCCTGCGGCGCCGGAACCGGTAGCTACGGCGGCCGAGAAGGGATTTGATTGAGGGCGGGTGGTCGCAGGGCGCGGCCGCTCGCCCTTTTTGGTGAAAGGCTATGTTAACCCGCCGTTTGCACGTCCGGCTCCAGATGGAACTCGTACTCCGGCTCCATCATCTTCTTCCGGATCTTTTCGTAGCGCCCGTCGTCGAGCTGCTCGCGCATGAGCGACGTCCTGTCCCCGACGCGTGCGGCCTCGCGCAGCCATCTGAACCACATCAGGCAGCTGTGGAGCCTGCGGGTCGATACGCCCTTGAACCTCTCGAGGAAGTGGCCGAGCGAACCCTGCGCTTCAGCATCCTCTGGACCGTGTCCCGCTCGTACCCGGTGAGCCTGCCGTGGGTCCTCGGGACCGCCCTCGCGGCGCCCTTCCCGCCCTTTCCGGACATGGCGTCCTCCGATCTCCCGGGGCCGGCCGATCCGGCCCTCAGGGTATCGGATTCCCAAATTTATCCGTATATGTGCGGATGAATGCGGGAGGCGTTCGGATGAAGTTGTATTCAAGGAAAGAGACTGACCCTTTGTCGCATTCCGTGCGGGTTATATGCAGGTATGCCTGCGCACGCTATCATGTATGGGTTAGACCGCAACTATGTACCCCATACGCGAAGGGATGCGCATGTATCTGAAGATCGACATGTTCTAGCCGGGCTTACCCCCGCAGTGGCGCCGCGTGCCCCATCAACTCTGCCGATTTTCACCTTCACGCATATAAAGGAGTCTCGCCATGCGCGACAAGCTCGAAAAGATTATCAAGGCCTACGAAGAGCTCGAGAAGAAGCTCTCCGACCCGGCCGTCGCCTCCGACATCAAGGAGTTCACGCGTCTCAACAAGGAGTACGCGCACCAGTCCGACCTCATCGCCGCCTCGCGTGAGTACATCAGCGCGCTCGATGACATCGAGGCCGCCAAGGAAATGCTCCACGATACTACCGATGCCGATGAGAAGGAGATGCTCCAGATGGACATCTCCGAAAACGAGGCCAAGCTTCCCCAGCTCGAGGAAGACATTAAGTACATGCTCATCCCGAGCGACCCCAACGACGACAAGAACACCATCGTCGAGATTCGCTCCGCCGCCGGTGGCGACGAGGCGGCCATCTTCGCCGGCGACCTGTACAAGATGTATCAGCGCTTTTGCGAGTCGCGTGGCTGGAAGACCACCGTGCTCGATTCCAGCCCCAGCGAGGCCGGCGGCTTTAAGTCCATCGAGTTCAAGGTCGAGGGCGACCGCGTCTACTCCGTCATGAAGTTCGAGTCCGGCGTACACCGTGTCCAGCGCGTTCCCAAGACCGAGTCCCAGGGCCGTATCCAGACCTCCACGGCAACCGTCGCCGTGCTTCCCGAGGCCGAGGAGATCGACGTCCAGATCAACCAGTCTGACCTGCGCATCGACACTTACTGCGCTTCGGGCCCTGGCGGTCAGTGCGTTAACACCACCTACTCCGCCGTGCGCATCACCCACCTGCCCACCAATACCGTGGTGCAGTCGCAGGAGCAGCGCTCCCAGATTCAGAATCGCGAGGTCTGCATGCAGATGCTGCGCGCCCGTCTGTACGAGATGGAACTCGAGAAGCAGCAGGCAGAGCTTGGTGCCGAGCGCCAGAGCCAGATCGGCCACGGCAACCGTTCCGAGAAGATCCGTACCTACAACCAGCCCCAGGACCGCGTGACCGATCACCGCATCGGTTTCAACTCCACCTACAATGGCGTCCTCCTGGGCGACCAGCTCGGCACCGTCATCGAGGCGCTCGCCGCCGCCGAGCGTGCCGAGAAGCTGGCACAGGCCGTTTAGGTTCCGCCGTTCTACCGAACGGCGGACCGGCCGACGCTGCGCGCCGCCCAGAGCGACAATTTGTCATTCAAAAGGCAAGGCATGACCAGAAGGTCTATGCCTTGCCTTTTTCATGCCAACTTGTTCGCTCTGGACGTCGCTCGCTGGCATTGCCAAAACATCGGCGTTTCCTTGGTTGTCAAATGATCCGTAGGGAGTCATTGGGCACATTGCTTTGAGATGTTATTCAATCGGTTCTGATGGCCTTTGAGCTGCTTGCCTGCTAAAAGCAATTAACGATATCTATCCGCTACCGAAAATAATGCTCAAAAAATCGTCCAAGAAGTCGCGGGGCGATTTTTGATGGGTCGCGCGTCAAGTGATTTGGCAAGTTCTTGGTTAGATATTGGTCAGTTTTGGGGCAACCTTGCCAAAAGCTTGACGGATGCAGATTTAGACGTCGACGAATGAACACTTCAGGTGGGCTCCAAGCAAAAATCTGGGCTGATTCTCGATAATCGCCTTCAATCGCCCCTTGCCAAGCGCTGGCCTCGCTTACAATCTGCTCCGACATTCGCGCGCCGTCCGGCGCTTAAGAGGGGAGGGCCCCATGGCAAACGAGATTTGGACCATCAAGCGTTGTCTCGAGTGGACCAAGGAGTACCTGGCCGAGCGCGGCGAGGAGCACCCCCGTCTTTCTGCCGAGTGGCTGCTGTGCGCCGCCACGGGCCTGGCGCGCATTGACCTATATATGCGTATGGACGAGACGCTTAACGCGGCCCAGCTCGAGACCATGCATGCGGCCGTTGTCCGCCGCGCTAAGGGCGAGCCGCTGCAATACATCACGGGCAGCACGCAGTTTCGCATGATCGACGTCGCGTGCGCCCCCGGTGTGCTCATTCCGCGCCCCGAGACCGAGATGCTCGTCGAGGAAGTCCTCAATTATCTGGATGCCGAGGTACTGAGCCCCGAGGCCGCTGCCCGTCAGCGTGTTGAGCTGCCTTGGAACGATGAGGTCGAGCAGGCACGCAAAGCCGAGGCCGCATTGGCCGACGAGCGAGCGACGGCCGAGCGCCGTGCCGCCAACCTCACAGCTGCCGACGAGGCGGCGCTAGGCGGCGATGTGCTGGGCAGTCGCGCTTATGCCGAGGAACTGGCCGATCGCGAGGCCGAGGAAGCCGCCGCGCAGGCGGCAGAAGCCGAAGCGGCAGAAGCAGAGGCCATGGAAACCCCCGAGCCCGAGCTCGACGAATACGGCATCGCCATTGAGGACAACGACCAACAGTCGACTCCCGCGCAAGATGCCGCCGAGGCCAACGTATCTGCCCCAGCCGAGCCCCGCACTGCCCGCGTTCTCGAGGTCGGCTGCGGCACGGGCTGCATTTCGCTCTCCCTTGCCTGGGAGCGCCGCGGCCACGTTACCTGCACTGCTACCGATATCGAGCCGCGCGCCATCGATCTGGCCACCAAAAACCGTGATGCGCTTGGCCTCACGTCCGACGAGGTCGCCTTCAGCCTCACAAACCTGGTGAGTTCCATTCCCCGCGAAGAGTGGGGCACCTTTGATGTGCTCGTCTCCAACCCACCTTACATCCCGACCGACGTCATGCGCTCGCTGCCGCATGAGGTCAAGGACTTTGAGCCCGATCTGGCGCTCGAGGGCGGTGCCGACGGTCTCGATATCTTCCGCCGCCTGCTCAACGCGGCGCCCTACATGCTGCGTGCCGGCGGCCTGTTTGCCTGCGAGCTCTACGAGGGCGCGCTCGACGCCGCGGCCGAGCTCTGTCGTCAAGCAGGCCTTTCGGACGTGCGTATCGTCCACGACCTCACCGATCGCCCCCGCATTGTCCGAGCCATCGTCACCGAGCCCAAGCAACGCCAGTAATATTTATTAACTGGTTAGCAAAAATTATAAAGTAGTTTATAATTAGGACGGCTGAAAGAGGTCGGCCCATGCAACCTCCTACCTTTCGGGAAATCATTGCCCTACTCAAGCACGATGGATTCGTGAAGGTCGCGCAAGTCGGTAGTCATGCTAAGTATGTTTCTGGTGACCGCGTTGTCACCGTGAACGGCTCTGGTGGTGATCGACCAAAGAAGGGCACGTGGGCAAGTATTCGTCGCCAAGCTGGATGGTAGTTGGAGGCAAAATGAGGCAGCGATTTACCTATGACTGCGTTCTCATAAAAGAAGACGATGGTTACTGCGCTAGCTTCCCGCAGATTCCCGGCGCCTTTGCCGATGGCGATACGCGCGAAGAAGCGATTGCCCATGCCACCGAGGCACTGATGGCGTTTTTGGCCGACGACCTCAACAACGGTTTGACTCCGGCAGGGTACGAACGCTCGGCCGAGGTCGTGGCCCTTTCAGTCGAAATCGACCACGAGGACGCTCGGGAAGCGGCGTGCCGAACATTTAAAGACGCAGCGCTGGACCTCAAAGTCTCCGCTCCGCGGATTACCGCGCTGGTCAAAGCCGGAAAGCTCGATGTTGAACTCGTCGACGGCCGTCGGATGATAACGATAGACAGCATCGAGCGTTACGCCGCCCAAGAACGTCACGCCGGCAGGCCAAAGAAGTTCGTCGCAGTCCAATAACCCCCTCACTTTCACCGACTACTAGAGCCGCTCACCAAACCAACATGCGCTCTGGGCAAATAGGTTGAACGTTTCGTGCGAGAATGCCCCACAGTAAACAAACTTGCACCAGAGCGTAAGGGGCTGGCATACACATGCAGACGGTCTATCGGGTATACGAGGGAACGCGTGAGCCGCATCGGCTTGCCGTCGAGCGCACGGCCGAGGTGCTCGGCCGCGGCGGCCTGGCTTTGATCCCGACCGAGACCGTCTACGGTGTCGCCGTGGCAGTCAACGCCTTCTCGGACGCCGTGCCCCAAGATACAAGCGAATTCCCATCGTGGCCGCGCGATCCGCAGGCTGCCGTCAATGGCGCCGCAGTTCCTGCGCTCGGCACCGGCTATCGCCGTATCTTCACTCTCAAGCAACGTGAACTCACGCAAACCGTCGCTTGGCTGGTCGATGGCGTCGAAGCACTCGACCGCTATGGCGTGGATATCCCGGAAGATGCCCGCATACTCGCGCGACGATGCTGGCCGGGAGCCCTGACTATCGTGGTCAAGGCAGCTCCCTGCGTGCCGACCTTTATGCGCGCTGCCGACGACACGGTGGCACTTCGCGCTTCGGCCTCGCCCGTGGTGCAGGCGCTCATTCGCGCCTGTGGCAGCCCCCTTGCCTGCACCAGCGCCAACACGCATGGCGCGCCCGCGCCGGCAAGTTTTATCACGGTGGAGGGTCGCATCCTGGAGGGGGTCGATGTTGCCGTCGACGCCGGTGAGACCCCGTGTCGCGACGCCTCGACCATCGTGTCGTTTCAGCACGGCGAGCTCCAGATCCTGCGCCAAGGCGCACTTCCCGCATCAGAGATCGAACGGGTCCTGTCCGACCCGATGCAATAGAAAGGTTTAAGTGATGTCGTTGAATCTGGGCAGCCTGGGCATGGAAGATGCCTCGTTTGACTTTGGCGGTTCCTACATCATGGCGCTCGACTGCGGCACCACCTCGGTACTTGCGACCATCGTCGACGAGTACGGCTGCATCGTCGCGCAGGCACGTCGCAGCGTCAAAACGAGTTTTCCGCGTCCCGGTTGGGTAGAGCAAGACCCCATGGCGGTCCTTGCCAGCCAGATCGCGGTCATGATGGAAGTCCAGTTTAAGAGCGGTATCCACTCCGACCGCATTGCCGCCATCGGCATCTCCAACCAGCGCGAGACCACGGTGGTCTGGGACCGTGTGAGCGGCCAGCCCATCTATAACGCCATCGTATGGCAGTGCCGCCGTACCGCACCTCTGATCGACGAGCTTGTCGAGCAGGGCGCAGAAGGGCTGGTGCGCTCCCGCACGGGACTTACGCTTGACCCGTATTTCTCGGCCTCCAAGGTGCAGTGGATTCTCGACAACGTCGACGGCGCACGCGAGAGCGCGGCGGCGGGCGACCTCATGTTTGGCACCATCGACACCTGGCTCATCTACAACCTCACCGGCGGCCAGGTCTTTGCCACCGACTACACCAATGCCAGCCGCACGGCACTCTTTAATATCCATACGCTCGATTGGGACGACGACCTGCTGGCGCTTTTTGACGTTCCACGTTCCATGATGCCCGAGGTTCGCTGGAGCTCGGGCGACTACGGCCGCGTCGCGAGCGACATCATGACCAACATGCCGCCCATCATGGGTGTGGCGGGCGACCAGCAGGCATCGCTGTTCGGTCACTGCTGCTTCTATCCCGGCCAGACCAAAAACACCTATGGCACGGGCTGCTTTATGCTCATGAACACCGGCGACGAGATCGTCGAATCCAAGAATGGCCTGGTCTCCACCATCGGTATCGCTGCGAACGGGAAGATCAGCTATGCGCTCGAGGGCTCCATCTTTGCTGCCGGTTCCACCATGAACTGGCTTCGCAACAACATGTGCATCATCTCGAGCGTGAGCGAGTCGGCACAACTCGCCGCTTCGATTAGCGACAACGAGGGCTGCTATTTCGTTCCCGCCTTTGCGGGTCTGGGCGCTCCCTGGTGGGACCCGCATGCCCGCGGTATCGTGTGCGGTCTGACCGGCGCCTCGAGCCGTGCGACCATCGTACGTGCCGCCTGCGAATCCATGGCATATCAGAGCTACGACGTGCTGCGCGCCATGGAGCAGGACGTGGGGCTTTCGATCGAGCGCCTGTCTGTCGATGGCGGTGCCTCGCGCAACGAGTTCATCATGCAATTCCAGGCCGACCTGCTGGATATCCCCGTGCTGCAATGCGAGACGGTGGAGACCACGGCAATCGGTGCCGCGTACTTGGCGGGTCTTGCCGTCGGCTATTGGGAAGACCTGGAAGAGCTGGAGCAAAATGCCCAGATCGTTAGGACCTTCCTTCCCCACATGTCCGCCGAGCGCCGCGAGCAAAACCTTGCGGGCTGGCGTGATGCAGTCAGGCGCTCGCTCAGCTCCTCACGGTAGGGCTGCGATGGGCTGCTCGATACAACAAACCGCTAAACTAATGCATGGCGTGCGGCGGCAACATTGCTGCGCGCCTTGTCAGCAAGGCCGTTTTGCGGCCGCAACGAAAGGGGCAATCAACCCATGACCGTCACCTACGATGCGTCCCGCGTGACGCTTGTCGATCACCCGCTCGTCCAGCACAAGCTGTCGATCCTGCGCGACAAAAACACCGGCACCAACCAGTTCCGCCAGCTCGTGCGCGAGCTCGCGCTTTTTGACGGCTACGAGGCCATGCGCGACCTGCCTATGGAAGACGTCGAGGTCGAAACCCCCATCACTACCGCCACGTTCAAACGGCTCGCCGGCAAGAAACTCGCCATCGTGCCCATCCTGCGCGCGGGCCTTGGCATGGTCGACGGCATTCTCGACTTGGTGCCCTCCGCTCGCGTGGGCCACATCGGCATGGAGCGCGACGAGGTCACCCACGAGCCGCACGAGTATTACTGCAAGATGCCCAAGGATATCGACCAGCGCATCTGCCTGGTCGTCGACCCCATGCTCGCCACGGGCGGTTCGGCCGAGATGGCCATCAGCTACCTGCGCGGGCGCGGTGTCAAGGACATCCGCATGCTGTGCATCGTCGCGGCCCCCGAGGGCCTCAAGTCGCTGACCGAGAAGGACCCAGATGTGCATATCTATACCTGCGCCATCGACGACCATCTCAACGAGGCTGCCTACATCGTTCCCGGCCTCGGCGACGCCGGCGACCGCATCTACGGCACGCTCTAGTCGTCGGGCTAAACGGCCGCGGCTGCAAATACGAAGAAACGGTGCGCGCGGACGAACAAAAGGCGACCGCGCGCACTCCTGTTAACGGACGTTTTGCCCTGCAGGGTTCGAGAAAAACGTATTACCGTACCTGCGGCATAAAGAAGGTCTTAAGAAAACGAACAGGTGCGTATTAACCGATGCTTTTTCGGTTGTACTTTAGCGATTGGCTCGTACAATAGTCACCAATGTTTGGCGGGAACTGTTCTATGAAGCGTTAAAAAGGAAAGTGAGGACGCCAGTGTTTCAGATAGCCGATCTGCTCGCTATCGTTGCAGGCGCCATCGCGGGCGCAATTGCCTTCCTTCCCTTTGTCTTTACGCTCAAGCCGGTTCTTGACGATAGACAGAATGCGGACATGCTCAAGGGTATGGTGAGTCTGGCGGTCTCGGCAATCGCCCTGCTCGTCTTTACCTTGGTTGTGTTTGTGTTGTTCGGAGAGGCATTTCGCATGTTCCTCCTGGGCGAGGCGATCGGCTTCGTGGCCTTTATGGCCGCCTGCACGGTTCGCGTCGCCAAGGCGCTGCGAGATCCTCATGAGGTCGAAAGGTAAGTCGTGGAAATTTTTGAAAAGCTGCCTGATGAGATTAATCATCTGGTCAGCGAGTTCAGCTCCACCCCTGTCGTGGGCGATCTGAGCTGCGGCATCACGCAGTACTCGTTTTGGCTGATCGTCTCCACGATCGTGCTCCTGATCGTCCTGGCCGTGTTCAAGAAGAAGCAGACCCTGGTTCCCAAG
The DNA here is from genome assembly GCF_003471405.1 of Collinsella sp. AM20-15AC. Lineage (NCBI taxonomy): Bacteria > Bacillati > Actinomycetota > Coriobacteriia > Coriobacteriales > Coriobacteriaceae > Collinsella > Collinsella sp. AM20-15AC. Next base: position 9,779 of record NZ_QRJA01000013.1, on the reverse strand, counting down.
GGCTTCTTCGTCAACGGTTTCGAGTACATCATCGAGTACGTCGAGAACGATATCGGCAAGGGCGTCGTGGGTGAGAACTGGAAGAAGCACTTCCCGTTCCTGTGCTCGCTTTTCCTGTTCATCCTGATCAATAACATGATCGGCCTGATCCCGGGAATGAAGCCCGGCACCGGTGCAATCGGCTCCACCGCCGCACTCGCCATTTTCGCCTTCGTGTACTTCATCTACTACGGATGCAAGGCTCACGGCGTGATCGGCTACATCAAGAGCCTCGCCCCGCAGGGCGTGAGCTTCCCGATGAACGTGCTCGTGTGGGTCGTCGAGCTTTTCTCGACCTTCCTGCGCCTCATCACGCTCGCCGTCCGTCTGTTCTGCAACATGTTCGCAGGACACGTGGTCATGGGCTCGTTCGCCATCATGGCGAGCATGTTCATGCAGCCGCTGCTTCAGCAGGTTTCCGCGGCGCACGCCGTCGGCGCCCTGCCTTCGCTGGCCTGGCTTGCCATCCTCATCCTGATCTATGCGATCGAGCTTGTGGTCGGCGCTATCCAGGCTTACGTCTTCACGGTCCTTACCGCCGTGTATGTCTCCGAGGCGGAGGAGGTCGCGGAGGAGGAGTAGTCTTCCGTTCGCGCCTTAAAGGTAAGGCAATTCGTTAAACCGCCGGTGCCCGTACCCATGGAGCCCGGCAGTTATAAAAAGGTTATCCTGCGTGAAATAAGACACGCACGACAAAGGAGGAATCGTGGGAGTTATCGGTTACGGTCTCGGTGTTATCGGCGCTGGTCTTGCTATCGGCCTGTCTGCTCTGGGTGCTACGGGTGCTATGGCCCGTCAGCCTGAGGTCCAGGGCCGCGTGTTCACCGTCTTCATCATGGGCTCCGCCTTCGGCGAGGCTCTGGCTCTGATCGGCTTCGTTGTCGCGCTGATCGTTAAATAGCACGGAGCGTCAAGTATGAATCTTTCATCCCAGAAGAGCGCGATCGCACTCTCCGCGTCCGCGGCCGCGCTGCTCATGCCGGTTTCCGCGTTCGCCGAGGACGGCGCTGCCGGCGCGGACATCCTCATCCCTAAGATGGCGGAGTTCATCCCGGCGCTTATCGCCTTCCTGATTATCTGGATCGTGCTGGCCAAGGTCGCCCTGCCGGGCATCATGAAAACCATGGAGGAGCGCGGCAAGAAGATCGAGGAGAGCCTCGACGAGGCCGAGAAGACCAAGCAGGAGGCTATCGCCAAGCGCGCTGAGTCCGACTCGATCGTCACCGACGCCCGTCGTCAGGCTGCCGACATCGTTCTCGAGGCCCGTAAGGACGCCGAGTCCGAGCGCGCCCGTATCATCGAGGCTGCTCACAAGGAGGCCGAGGAGATCATCGCCAAGGCCCATACGACCGTCGAGGACGAGCGCAAGTCCATTTACGCCGGTGCCGCGAGCTCCATCGCCGACCTGTCCGTTGCCGTCGCCACCAAGATCGTGGGCGAGGCACTCGAGGACGATGCCGAGCAGAAGAAGCTCATCGAGCGCTACATCCAGGAAGCAGGTAGCCTGAATGCCGACTAGCCGCTATCAGGACAAGGTGCTCGAGACCTACGCGCGCTCCCTTCTGGAAGCCGCTAAGGCCGAGAACCATGTGTTCGAGGACCTCGAGATGATCGAGCGCTTGGCTTCTGCCAGCCCCGAGATCATCGCCGTGCTCGACACCATGTCCAAGCGCGACCAGCTCGACCTTCTTCCCAAGGTGGCAGCTGCCTTTAAGTATGTTGCCGAGGAAGACGAGGATGTAGTGGGCGTGACCGTCACCACGGCGATCCCGCTCGACGACGAGCTGCGTCAAACCATCACTAAGAAATGCGAGCAGGACTTCGGTCGCAAGGTATTCCTTATCGAGCAGGTTGACCCGTCTATCGTGGGCGGCCTGGTGCTCGAGGCCCGCGGCGAGCGTCGTGACATTTCCGTCAAGACGCAGCTGCGCATCGCGCAGGAGACCCTCGCAAACTCTGCTAATTCGTACGGAGGTGAAGCCTAATGTCCGAAACCCTCAATGCCCAGGATATCGCCAAGAAACTGCAGGAGCAGCTCACGAGCCTCTCCGCGACGGTCGATACGCATGAGGTTTCAACGGTCGACGAGGTAGGCGACGGCATCGCGCGCGTCTCCGGCCTCAAGAGCGCCATGGCAGGCGAGCTTCTGGAGTTCAAGAGCTCCGATACCGGTGAGACCGTCTTCGGCCTTGCCCAGAACCTTGACCGTGACGAGGTCGGCGCCGTTCTGTTCGGTGCCGTCGACTCCATCAAGGAAGGCGACGAGTGCCGCACCACTGGCCGCATTATGGATATCCCCGTGAGCCGCGCCATGCTCGGCCGCGTCGTCAATCCGCTCGGCCAGCCCATCGACGGCCTAGGCGACATCGTCGCTACGCACCGTCGCCCCATCGAGTTCAAGGCCCCCGGCGTCATCGACCGTACCCCGGTGTGCGAGCCGGTTCAGACCGGTCTGCTCGCTATCGACTCCATGGTGCCTATTGGCCGCGGTCAGCGTGAGCTCATCATCGGCGACCGTAAGACCGGTAAGACCGCCATCGCCATCGACGCTATTCTCAACCAGCGCGGCAAGGGCATGGTCTGCATCTATGTCGCCATCGGCCAGAAGGCCTCCACGGTTGCCAACATCCGCGAGACCCTCGCTCAGCACGGTGCGCTCGACTACACCATCATCGTTTCGGCCACCGCTGCCGATTCCGCCCCTATGCAGTACATCGCGCCTATGGCCGGTGCCGCTATCGGCGAGTTCTTCATGTACAACGGCGAGGACGGCAAGCCCGCCAGCGAGACCAACCCCGGCGGCCACGTGCTCGTCATCTACGACGACCTGTCCAAGCAGGCTGTGGCCTACCGTCAGATGTCGCTGACGCTGCATCGTCCGCCCGGACGCGAGGCCTATCCTGGCGACATCTTCTACCTGCACTCTCGTCTGCTCGAGCGTGCCGTCAAGATGTCCAAGAAGAACGGTTACGGCTCCATGACGGCACTGCCGATCATCGAGACCCAGGACGGCGACGTCTCGGCCTACATTCCGACCAACGTCATTTCCATTACCGATGGTCAGATCTACCTGCAGTCCGAGCTCTTCTTCCAGGGTCAGCGCCCGGCAGTCGACGTGGGCATCTCCGTGTCCCGCGTCGGTGGCGATGCGCAGACCAAGGCCATGAAGCAGGTCGCCGGCAACCTCCGTCTGGACCTCGCTTCGTACCAGGAGCTCGCTGGCTTTACGCAGTTCGGCTCCGACCTCGACGAGGCTACTCAGAAGCAGCTGACCCATGGTGCTCGCATGACCGAGCTCCTGAAGCAGCCGCGTTACAAGCCGTTTGAGGTTGGCGAGCAGATCGTTACGCTGTTCGCTGGCAACGAGGGCTTCCTGGATGACCTGGAGATCGCCGACGTGCTGCCCTTCCGTGCCGAGCTCATCGAGTACATGGACAATGGCTTTGGCTCGCTGCTCGACAAGGTTCGCGCCAAGAAGATCGATGATGACACCAAGGCTGAGCTCTTGCGCGTCATCGGCGACTTCAAGCAGCAGTTCATGGCCAAGCACCATTCGGATGTTTCTGGATCAGAGGAGAACTAAGCCCCATGGCCAACCTTCGCGACATTAAGAAGCGAATCTCCTCGGTTACCACGACCAAGCAGATCACGCGCACGATGGAGATGGTCTCTACGGCCAAGATCCGTCGTGCCCTCGATCGCTCCAAGCAGGCCGAGCCCTATAAGGAGGCGCTGACCGACGTCATGTTGACGGTCGCCGGCGACGCCTCCTGTTCGGGCACCGATCCCATGCTGCAGAAGCATGAGAGCGTCAAGCATGGCCTGATTGTCGTTATTGCCTCGGACCGCGGCCTTGCCGGCGGTTTCAATACGACGGTGGAGCGCACGGCCGAAAAGCTCGCCGCTTCTTGGGCGAACGACGGCATCGAGTGCGAGATCATCGCGTGCGGGCGTAAGCCGGCCACGTATTTCCGTGACCGCGCAAACGTTGTCATGCACTTTGAGGGCAACTCCTCTGAGCCCGATTTCAATCAGGCCCGCATGATTTCCTCTCATATCTGCGATGCGTATCGTGCCGGTGAGCTTGACCGTGTCGAGCTTGTCTACCACCACGCCAAGAACCGCGTGGATCAGGAGCTTCGCGTCGAGCATCTGTTGCCGCTCGACCCCGAGATGATCGCTATGGCCCACGGTCCGCGTAAGAACGAGACCGACGCCCCTAAGCGCATCTCGTCCACGTTCGAGTTCGTGCCCTCTCCTGAGCATGTTCTCGGCAAGCTTGTGCCGTCTTATATCCTGACGGTCATCTACCAGGCCCTGATCGATTCGGCGGCTGCCGAGCAGGGTGCACGCCGCAAGGCCATGCACTCCGCGACGGAAAACGCCACCGCGATCATCTCGACCCTTACCCGCACGTATAGTCGCGTGCGTCAGGCTTCGATCACGACCGAGATTAACGAGATCGTCGGCGGAGCCTCAGCATTGGAGGAACAGTAATGGCTAATAACACCGTAAAGCTTGCGGTCGAGGAAGCCACCAAGAAGACGACTGCCGGTGATGGTCGCATCGTGCGTATCATCGGCCCTGTCGTCGACGTCAAGTTTGACGGTGCGGTGCCCCCGATCTACAACGCGCTCACGGTCGAGGCCGAGACCCCGATCGGTCACCTGAGCACGATCCTCGAGGTCGAGAGCCAGCTTCCGGGCGGCGTCGTCCGCACGGTCGCCATGTCCTCGACCGACGGCCTGCAGCGCGGCCTCATCGCCACCGATACCGGTGAGCCCATGAAGATGCCCGTTGGTCCCAAGACGCTCGGTCGCATTTGGAACGTCATGGGCAAGCCCGTCGACGGCAAGCCCATGCCCGAGGTGGAGGAGTTCTACCCCATCCACCATGCAGCGCCCCGCTTTGACGAGCTCACCACCAAGACCGAGATCTTCGAGACCGGCATCAAGGCCGTCGACCTGCTCGAGCCCTACATCCGTGGCGGCAAGACCGGCCTGTTCGGCGGCGCCGGCGTCGGCAAGACCGTTCTGATTCAGGAGCTCATCAACAACCTCGCCCAGGAGCACGGCGGCACCTCGGTGTTCACCGGCGTCGGCGAGCGTACCCGCGAGGGCACCGACCTGTTCCTCGAGATGAGCGAGTCTGGCGTTATCGACAAGACCTGCTTGGTCTATGGTCAGATGAACGAGCCGCCCGGAGCGCGTCTGCGCATCGGTCTGGCCGGCCTTACCACCGCTGAGTACTTCCGCGATCGCGGCCAGGACGTTCTGCTGTTCATCGACAACATCTTCCGCTTCTCCCAGGCAGGTTCCGAGGTTTCCGCACTGCTGGGCCGTATGCCGTCCGCCGTTGGTTACCAGCCCACGCTGGCAACCGAGATGGGCGACCTCCAGGAGCGCATTACCTCGACCAAGACGGGCTCCATTACCTCCGTCCAGGCTGTCTACGTCCCCGCAGACGACCTGACCGACCCGGCGCCTGCCACGACGTTTACGCACCTCGACGCCACCACGGTTCTTTCGCGTAGCATTTCGTCGCTTGGCCTGTTCCCGGCTATCGACCCGCTCGCATCTTCCTCCGACGCTCTCGATCCCTCGATCGTCGGCGAGGAGCACTACCGTGTCGCCGTCAAGGTCCAGGAGCTCCTGCAGGAGTACTCCGACCTTCAGGACATCATCGCCATTCTGGGTATGGACGAGCTGTCCGAGGAGCAGCGCCTTACGGTCAACCGTGCCCGTAAGATTCAGCAGTTCCTCTCGCAGTCCTTCCACGTCGCCGAGAAGTTCACCGGCAACCCCGGTGTCTACGTCCGCGTCGAGGATACCGTCCGCTCTTTCGCCGAGATTGTCGACGGCAAGGCCGATGACCTGCCCGAGCAGGCTTTCCGCTATGCTTCCACGATTGAAGACGTGCGCGAGCGCGCCCGCAAGATGGGGGAGAAGTAGGTTATGCGTATCCGCATCGTGTGCCCCGTGAGCTGCGCCTATGAGGGCGACGCTGCGTTTGTGTCGATTCCGTCCACGGATGGCGAGTTTGGCGTCCTGCCTGCTCACTCCAGCGAGATCTGCACGATCGACCGCGGTTACGTTCGCGTTTCCGATAAGGCCATGGGCACTGTCGACCACACGTTTGCCGTGGCCGGCGGCTATGCCCAGGTTGCGGACGATGTCGTGACCGTTCTCGCCGAGCGCGCTTGCGATTTGGCGACCGTCGATGCCGACAAGCTTAAAGCTGATATTCAAGGTTTTGAAGAGAAGCTGGGTAATTTGTCGGAGGATGATGCACGCCGCGCCTACCTCTATAATGAAATCGCATGGTGTAAGCTCAAGCTTGCCCAATAGTCAAACGATTTAGCGTTCGACCATTTGCGAACACATCATGCCCGGGATGGCCCAGCCACCCCGGGCATGCTTTTTGAAAGGGTAGACCTTGGATATTATCCGCGTTGAGGGTGGCCACGCCATCGGAGGCTCCGTGCCCGTCTCGGGCGCCAAGAACTCCGCGCTCAAACTCATGGCGGCAACGCTTCTGGCGCCGGGCAAGACGACGCTGCAGAACGTGCCCGATATTTCCGATGTCCACGTGATGGGCAAGGTGCTCAAGGGCATGGGCGCTACGATCGATGTTCTCGACGAGCACACGCTCGAGATTGATACCTCTCAGGTCGATTCATGGGAGGCCCCCTACGAGCTCGTTGCCAAGATGCGCGCTTCCACCGCCGTCATGGGGCCCCTGCTGGGCCGCTTCCATCGCGCCAAAATTGCCATGCCGGGCGGCTGCAACCTGGGTGCTCGTAAGATCGATATGCACATTCTTGGTCTTGAGGCCCTGGGCGTTGAGTTCGATACCGCCCACGGTTACATCAACGCTAATGCGCCCCAAGGTCTGCGCGGTACCACCGTCACGCTCGAGTTCGCCAGCGTCGGTGCGACCGAGAATCTCATCATGGCCTCTGTGCGCGCACAGGGCACCACGGTTATCGACAATGCCGCCCGCGAGCCCGAGATCGTCGATCTCGCCAACATGCTCAACGAGATGGGCGCCAAGATTGTTGGCGCCGGTACGCCCGTCGTGACTATCGAAGGCGTGGAAGAGCTCCATCCCGTTATCCATCGCGTGGTGGGCGACCGCATCGAGGCCGGTACCTTTATCGTCGCCGGTGCGTTGATGGCGGACGATCGCGGTGTCGATGTCACGGGCTTTTGCCCCATTCATTTGGGCATGGTGCTCAAGAAGATGGAGCTCATGGGTATCGACTGCGAGCGCGTCGAGGATGGCGTCCATGTGAACCGTGCCGAGCGTATCAAGCCGGTCGACATCCAGACGCTTCCGTTCCCCGGTTTCCCGACCGACATGCAGGCGCAGATTATGGTGCTCTCCGCCCTTGCCGACGGCAGTTCCGTTATTACCGAGAACATCTTCGAGAATCGCTTTATGTTTGCCTCTGAGCTGGTGCGCATGGGTGCCGACATTCGTATCGAGAGCCATCATGCCATGATTCATGGCGTCAAGGGCTTCTCGGGTGCACAGGTTACCTCGCCCGATTTGCGCGGCGGAGCGGCCCTCGTCGTAGCGGGCTTGATCGCCGACGGGACGACCGAGGTTTCGGCTATCCATCACATCAAGCGCGGCTACGAGCAGTTTGTCGAAAAGCTGCAGGCGCTCGGCGCGCATGTCGAGCATGCTACCGTCCCCGATCCCGTCATCTACTAATACAGGTTGCCTATGTTTAATAAAAAGCCCCTCGCGGATACCACCACCCGAAGACCCTCAACTGGCGCGCAGGCCAAGATCTACAGTCGCGATAACGTGGCTCGCTATTCCGAGCGCGCTCGTCAACGCCGCCGTAGCCACACGATTCGTCACGTCGCGCTCATTGTCGTGCTTGGCGTGCTGCTGAGTGCCACTACCGCTGCCGGCCTGTGGTTTGCCACCATTATGGGCAAGCTCGGCGATTCTAATGTCATTACTGACAATCTGCGTCGGGTTCTGGTTGACACCGATGAGGCAAAGGATCCGTTCTACGTGCTGCTTCTTGGCACCGACGGCCGTCCGGGCGAGGATACGTATCGTGCCGACTCGATTATCCTGGCACGCATCGACCCCACGCAAAAGCAGGCGACGCTCATTTCCGTTCCGCGCGACACCAAGGTCGAGTACAAGGGCGAGACCATGAAGATCAACGCCTGCCATACCGTTGGCGGCGCCGAGGCCATGGTCGAGGCGGTCAACGAGCTGTGCGGTGTTCAGATTTCCCACTATGCCGAGGTCAGCTTCGACGGTATGCAGGCGCTGATTGATTCGGTTGGCGGTATCGACATTAACGCAACCGATGATGTTGACGACCCCGAGCACCTGGATATTAAGATTACCGCTGGCCAGCAGCATATGGACGGTGCCACCGCCCTTACCTATGCCCGCTGCCGCTACACCTATGCCGACGGCGATTACACGCGCATGCGCCACCAGCGTCAGGTGCTTGGCGCCCTTGCCAACCAGATTCTCAATAACTTCGATGCCACGAAGATCTTTGGCCTGGTTAATTCGCTGTCCGATATGCTCGTAACCGATATGAGCGTTCAGGATATCGTTTCCACGGTCAACGCTATGCGCGGCATGGATGTCGATGGCATCTATTCGGCGAATCTGCCTTCCTACGCAGATGAAACCACCATGATCGACGGCCAGAGCTATGTCTTTGTCTACGAGGACGAGCTTAAGGAGATGATGGAGCGCGTCGATGCCGGCAAGGATCCCAAGGGTCCCAACACCATGGGTCTTTCCGACGGTTCCAGCTCTACGATCGGTGACCTCAGCAACAACACGTCTGACGACTACGCAAACGGTACCGCAACCTCATCGGTCAGCTCTGACGATTCTGATGACTCAAGCGATTCGAGCGATTCGGACTACTACGAAGAGCCCACCGGTGACGGCAACGGCTACGAAGCCAACTACTAAGTTACGCGGTTTTACCAGCCCGCGTAACCAGTTGACGCTGCAAACCCGCCAGAGCGGCAATCTGCCTTTCAACTTCGGCGGCATGATCAAAAGATCAATGCCGCCTCGTTTCAAGGCACCTTGCTCGCTCTGGCGGGTTTTCGCTGTCGTTGCCAAAACATCGGCGTTGCCTTGGTCCGGACTAGTCGTTGGGTAGTCATTGGGTGTTCCTATAGTTTTGTCAACCGTCGGGGCTACTCCCGGTAGGGCACCCGGTCGCGCATCACGGCGTATATCGCCCTGAGCCGCTTCCTCGCGACGGCCTTGAGCGCCCGCCCGTGCCCCATGCCCCGCGCCCTGCAGGCCCGGTAGTACTCGCCGTAGCGCCCCGACGACCTCACCAGGCTGTTGCACGAGAAGATCAGAAGAGACTTGAGCCTCGCGTCGCCCCGCCTGGACGCCCTGACCGACCTCACCGACGTGCCGGAGCTCCTCACCCTCGGGGCTATGCCGCAGTACGAGGCCAGGTGGTCGTGGTCCGGGAACCTCGCGATGTCGACCGATACCGCGAGCTGCGCCGCCGTCCTCGGCCCGATGCCGGGCACGGTGAGCAGGCACGCGTAGGTCTCGTCGCCCTCGAGCAGCCCCGCCGTCTCGGCCTCGAGGGCCCCGGCCTCGTCGAGGGCCTCCGATATCCGGGCGGCAAGGAACCTGACCTGCCTGTTCTCGGCCTCGACGAGCGCCGGCGGCGGCGCGGTCGAGGCGGCCGCGGCCTCCCCGGCGGCCTCGGCCCG
>NZ_QRJA01000012.1:0-71735 GCF_003471405.1 Collinsella sp. AM20-15AC | reverse complement strand
TCCAAGTTTCGGGGCGCAGTTCACTGTCCCCTTTGTGGTGGTTTTGGCAGGTGGGCTAGTTAACGGGTTGGAAGAAGGCTACGGCTACGGCGCCGGGGCCTACATGGGTGCCGATGGTGGCGCCGATGGTGTGAACGGGCAGTTCGCCCTCGGTGTGGCCAGCCCACAGTGCCGCGCTGTCCTCGATATACTTCTTGAGCACCGCATCCGAAAGGCCCGTATAGCCGAGCGCCAGCGGCATGGAAAAGTCGATGCCGCCCGCCTTTTCGACCTTCTGGTTGAGCAGGTTACGTCCGTTCTTGGAACCGCGCGCCTTGCCCAGCTGCACGATCAGACCGTCCTCGGCAGCCACCACGGGCTTTACGTTGAGCAGCGTACCCACGGCACCGGCCGCAGCAGACAGGCGACCGCCGCGCACCAGGTACTCCAACGTCTCGAGCAGGCCGACGACGACCACGCGGTCGCGCACGGCCTCGACAGCCGCCGCAACCTGAGCCGCGCCCTGGCCCTCGTCCACCAGGCGCAGCGCATACTCGACCAGCACGCGCTCGCCCAAGGTCACGTTATTGCTGTCCACGACGAACATGTCGCCGCCCGGCGCCTCGGCAAGTGCCGTACGAGCACTCTGGTTGGTGCCCGAGAGCTTGGCGCCCACGGTAATAATCACGGCCTCATCGCCGGCCTCACGCGCTTCGGCAATCGCCTGCGAAAAGGCGTACGGGTTGACCTGACCGGTCTTGGGCAGCTCATCGCGCTCCACAAGCATCTCGTAAAAGCGCTGGTGATCGATGTCGACGCCATCCATATACACATCGGTGCCAAAGGTGACGGACAGCGGCAGAACACGCAGAGCGGGGTGCTCCGCCGGCGACATATCGCTTGCGGAATCGGTAATAATGCGGACGGACATAACGAATCCTTTCTTGCGCAGGTCCCGCGCGGGGAATTTTGACAGCAATGTCCCGGCACGGCGTACGCGCTCAAACGGGACGATGCAGTTCTTGGCTGAAAGCTAGCGCCAGCGCGGCTCTAGATCTCGCGCAGGGTGTTGAGGATCGTGCGCAGCGATACATACATCTGCTCGCGCTGCTCCACGCCCATGGCCTTGCCGGTGGTATCGAGCACCTCGCGAATGATGCGATCGGCCTCGCTCATGCTCTCGCCGCCCAGGGCAGTCAGGCGCACCGGAGCACGATACTTGACGGCCGCATCACCCGGGTCGTCAACCTCGACGTAGCCGCCCTCCTCCAGATGTGCCAGTGTGCGCGAAACGGCGGCACGGGTAACGCCGGCCATGCGGGCGAGGTCGGCGCCAGTCAGGCCGTCCTTGCTGCGCTCAAGATAGTACAGGCACATAACGTCGGAGCCCTTGAGGCCCAGCCTTGCGCCTTCGGACGTCTTGATACGCTGGATCTCCTTGTAGAGCCCGCTGATCAGTCCGACAAAGTCCTCGAAACGTGTCTCGTCGTTCTGCTGCATGGGAGACGACCGCCTTTCGCTTGCATAATGCTTACGGGTAAACATCTTAGCCGCACAAGGTAACACCTGTACCCAAATATCACATTTGTTAACCCATCAACATAAAAACCACCACAAAGGGGACAGGCACCTTTGTGGTGGTTTGGGGCATCGAGTTTGATCCGCAGACTTCGCTACAGCCCCACGCAAGGATTGTCGCGGGTCACAAGCGTTTTAACGACAACCGTCGCTCCCAGATAGCGCTCGAGCAGCTCGGCTAAGCGATCGATCGCGGCCTGGCAATCCCCCATCCGCTCGGGCTCCACGCACTCAATCGCCAGGAAAGCATCGGCCGAATCATCGGACAACGCCGTTCGAACGCCATCGCGCCAGTTCCAGCAGCGGCATACGGCGCCCGCATCATCGATGTAGGCGAGCTCGCCGGGAAGCGTCGGGTCATCTGTCTCCTCGCCAAGCGGCAGAAATGAATCGCCACCGTCGGTCACCTTCAGGCAAAGGTCTCCCTCAATCGCGTGCAAATCCTCGCCGCCTACGGGCAGCGCGTAGGACAGCGACACCGTGTTGTAGATGTCCACCGCGGGCGTAATGTGGCCCACCGGCTTGCCTTTGAGCACGCGCTTGAGCAGGTTCTCAATTGAGCAACGCGCGCCCTTCTTGGTCTTGAATAGGCGATATGCCTCGCGCCATGCCTTAACCGGCGCATTCTCGCTGATGGTATCACTCGTCAGGTGACGCTCCGCATCGATATTGGCGCGGTCGAGCAACGCGGCAATCGCATCAACGTCCTCTTGAGGAATCTGAGCCGCGGGCTTCATGCCCTTTACGACCACAACACCGACAGCCGCCTGCGGAAATAGCTCCCAAAACGAATCCTCGGCAACGAAACTCTTCATGTGCTCTCCCTTCATAGCATGCGCCCGAGCCCGGGTGCCTAAACAAAAAGCGCCCTTACGACGGCCACCTTCAAAGTCCTACGGTGCCGCCACAAGAGCGCTTACGCTGCCCCCATCCGGAGAAGGGGGCGATATGTCAGGCGTATTGTAACCCGAGTCATTCGCCCAAGCAAAACCGCCACAAAGGTGCCTGTCCCCTTTGTGGCGGATATGGACTCGCGGCGACGCTAGTGGCGGAGTCCCAACAGGCCGCGGCCGCGATGACGGGCGTCGGCGTGCACCTGAGCGTGCGGACCGGCGGCCTTAACGGAATCGGGCAGGTGCGAGTACTTCTTCTCGAAGTTCTCCTCGAACATGACGGCCAGGTTGTGCGCGGCCTCGTCGTAGCGAGCGGTGCTCTGCCAGTACTGGCGCGGCACCAGGATGCCGTCGGGTACACCGTGGCACGTGGTGGGAATGTCGACGTTAAAGATATCGTCGTGGACGAATTCGCTGTCCTCGATCGTGCCGTCGAGGGCGCGCGCGACTAGGGCGCGCGTGTAGGCCAGCTCAATGCGATGGCCCACGCCGTAGCCGCCGCCGATCCAGCCGGTGTTGACCAGATAGACGCGGGTGCGACCGTCGGCGATGCGCTCGCCGAGCATCTTAGCGTAGACCATGGGGTCGAGTGGCATAAACGGCTCGCCAAACAGCGAAGAGAACGTGGGCGTGGGCTCGGTGACGCCGACCTCGGTGCCGGGGATCTTGGCCGTAAAGCCCGTCACAAAGTGATACATGGCGGCGTCGGCCGTCAGGCGCGAGATGGGCGGCAGCACGCCAAAGGCATCGCAGGTCAGGAAGAGCACGACGCTTGGAGTGGTGCCCATGCCCTTGGTCCACGCGTTGGGGATATGCTCGACGGGGTAGGCCACGCGCGTGTTGTGCGTGATCGAGACGTCGTCGTAGTTGGGCTTGCGGTTCTCGTCGAGCACCACGTTTTCGCAGATGGCACCAAAGCGGACGGCGTTGAAGATCTCGGGCTCGTGGAACGCGTCCAGGCCCTCGCATTTGGCGTAGCAGCCACCCTCGATGTTGAAGATGCCCATGTCGGACCAACCGTGCTCGTCGTCGCCGATCAGCAGCCGCGTGGGGTTGGCCGAAAGCGTGGTCTTGCCGGTGCCGGACAGGCCAAAGAACACGGCGGTCTCGTGCGTGACAGGATCCATGCTGGCCGAGCAGTGCATGGGCAGCACGTCGTCCTCGACGGGCAGCAGGTAGTTCATGACGCTGAAGATCGACTTTTTGATCTCACCGGAGTAGCCGGTGCCGGCGACCAGAATCACGCGTTCCTGGAAGTTGATGACCACGGCGGCGCTGGAGTTGAGGCCCTTAATGGCAGGATCGCACTGGTAGCCGGGAGCGGCGAGCACGCAGAAGTCCGGCTCACCGGTGCGCGCGATTTCGCGAGCGAGCGGACGGGCAAGCATTTGCTTAATGAAGAGCGCCTGGCTGGCACGCTCGCAGGCGACAAGCAGACGACGCGTATGGTTGCGGTCGGCACCGGCCATACCGCGAGTGACGAACACGTCGCGCTCGTTGAGATAGTCGACGACGCCGGCCTTGATGGCCTCGTAGCTCTCGACAGACAGCGGGCGGTTGACGGCACCCCAGGCAATCTTATCGTGCACATCGGGCGTATCGACGATAAAACGGTCGTTGGGCGAACGGCCGGTACGCTCCCCCGTCTCGATCACCAGCGCGCCGTTGGAGGCCATGCGGCCTTCGTTGCGGCGGATGGCATGCTCGACGAGCTCGGCTGCCGGCAGGTCAACCAGCAGACGAGGTTGATTCTCGGCGGGGTCTTCGACCAGCGTAATGCCAAAGTTGGACAGAACTTCTGCAGGGGTAACACCAGGCATGGGGCCTCCTTTAAAACGCGACACGTGGACGCGACGCGCACTTTACTCACGTAAAGCCCGTTGTACCCGATATGCAAAAACGTTTTTGCGGCAACGGCGAAGCGCCCGCCCAACGGTCAAAAATCGCAGGCAAGCGGCCTAGTCGTTAGGGACACTCTTGAACAGGCAACAACCAAGGAGCGACCCCGGATGCCGGCACTTAGGGACGTTCCCAAAGTGCCGGCACATAAGGAACGTCCCCAAATGCCGTCTACTGAATGGCGCCGCCGAAATTATCGAACAACCTGTTCAAAAACACGAACGAACACCGTCGCGTCTATACTAGAGCGTAGCAATAGAAAGGACTCCGCTTTGAGCATCACGCCCATCGATAGCATTCGCCGCGCCATCGCCCGCCGCAATGGCGTCGCCGACCCCACCGTATCGGACGGGGCGCACGGGCAGGGCGGACGCATCGAGAACGGCCTGTTCCCCGCATCGCACACCGCCGAGGAGCTCGCACGAATCCAAGAGCTAAGCCAGCGTAACGCCGGCGGTCCCGACAGCAGCCAGGCCACACGCCGTCGCCGCGAGCGCGATCGCCAGCCCGGCCCCATCCACCGCATGGTCAATGCCTGGTGGAACCGCCTGCTCGGAGCCGTCTACGGCGGCGGCTTCTCCACGCAAGAAGCCGAGTACGAAGATCACGCCACCCGTCGCGACTACCTTTGGAATACCCTGGGCACCGCCGTGTGGGGCATGGTGTTTCCGTTGCTCACCATCGTGTCCACACAGCTCGTGGGCGCCGAGGAGGCTGGCAAATTCTCCATCGCCTTTGTCACCGGCACGCTCATCATGATCGCGTGCAACTACGACGTGCGCAATTTCCAGGTCTCGGACATCGACGAAAAGACGTCCTTTGCCTCTTACCAGCTCAACCGCTGGATCTGCGGAGCGCTCGCGCTGGCATGCGGCCTGGTATACAGCAGCGCCCGCGGCTACGATGCGCAGATGGCCACAATCGGCCTGGGCGTCTACCTGTATAAGGTGATCGACGGCATTGCCGACGTGTACGAGGGACGCCTGCAGCAGGACGACAAACTCTACCTGGCCGGCATGAGCCAAACGCTACGATCCGTCGGCGTCATCGCGGTCTTTAGCGTGGCACTGTTCCTCACGCGCAGCATGCCCATCGCCGCCATGGCCATGGGCATCGCCGCGATTGCCTCGCTCGTGCTGGTCACCGCCCCGCTCGCCCTGCTCGAAACCGAAAAATCACGCCGTATGAGTCTGCGCGAGGCTGGTCACCTGTTTATCCAGTGCGCCCCGCTCTTTGGTGCGCTGTTCCTGTTCAACCTCATCGAGAGCATGCCCAAGTTTGTGATGGAAGGCACACTGGCCTACAAATACCAGCTGTACTTTAATGCACTGTTCTTTCCAGCGCAGGCTATTTTGTTGAGCATTGGATTTATCTATAAACCGCAGCTCCTACGTCTGTCGAGCATTTGGGCGAATCCGCGCAAGCGTCGCCGCTTTGACTTGATTATTGTTGCCGTTATGGCACTGATCGTGGTCATTACCGGAGCGTGCGCCGCATTTATGGCAGGCCCCGGCATCCCCATCATGAGCTTTATGTACGGCCTCAACTTTGAGCGCTACCGCACGCTGGCACTGCTAATGGTTGTCGCCGGCGGCGTCACCGCGGCGATCGACTTTATCTACGCCATCATCACGGTGTTGCGCCACGCCGGCGATGTCACCAAGATCTACCTGATCTGCTTCGCCGTAAGCGTGGTGCTGCCGGTGATCCTGATTAAGCTGCTGGGTCTGATGGGCGCCGTGGTGAGCTACCTAGCCATCATGGCCCTACTCCTGGTGCTGCTGATAATCGAGTACGCCCACATCCGCCAGCGCATCGAGCGCGACCGCAACCCCTACGGCGCCTAATTAGCTGCCCCGGTCACCGGAATTTGCGATGGAATCGCCCCGGCTGGGGTCTCGTTGAAGACAATATGCATTACGTAAAACTAAGTGAGTAGATTTTTACCGAATCCCTGACCACACCGACAGAGCACAAGTCTGTGACCTGCGGTTTTATTGAGGCAAATATGTTGGGTGCTCGGCATTTCCAAAAAAGTCTACTCACTTAGCCAGCGGGCAGCCAAATGATTATTTAATCCCCGTCCCAGAGAAATCAATTAGCGGGCAGAAGGGCAAGAGTAGTCAAAAAAGCCCCGTCCCAAATTAGCTACCACTTGCACCGATTATTCGCCCGGGTTGATGTTCGCGTAGAACTCCGCCCCATCATCGAGCCGCAGGATGCCCACGCGACCGAACTCGGAGCCGGTGGCGGCGGCGCAGTCGATGTCGATGCGATCGGGCACGCCGGCGGTATCCTCGCCACCCAGGCGCACAATCTGCCCGCGGCCCGACTCCTCATCAAGCCCCGCCAGGCCGCCAACCTCGCAATAGCGCCCAAGCGACACCGTGGGCGTGTGGCCGCTCACCACGACCGGACCCTCGCCCTCGGCAGAAAGCAGTCCCGTCGGCGCATCCCAATAGCCGTGACGAATCCACAGCAGGTCATCGGACGACTGCACCGCGAGCATCTGCTGCAGCAGCTCGCGATCGGCACCCACCGCTCCGACGCCATCGGCACAATCGACGCCATGCTCAAGTAAAAACGCGCGCGCCGCCTTCATCTCGATTCCAGCATGTACCAGCAGATACGGGCGCTCCTCGGTCTCGACCACCGCGTAGAGCGGCAGCGCGGCCATCCATCGCACGAGCTCCTCGTATGCCTCAAATTCCATGTCGTTGAGCTGCTCGCGCGTCGTCCAGCCACCGTTGATATCCCAGGTCTCGGCATCGAGCGGATCCTGGCCAATGATGGCATCGAGCATGATCTGCTCGTGATTGCCCTTGAGAACGCGGGCGTTAGGCAGCGAGCGCACGAGCTTAATAACGCCGACCGGATCGGGCCCGCGATCAATCATGTCGCCCAGCACGTACAGCGTGTCGTCGGACGTCAACGAGATCTTAGACAGGGCCTCGTCAAGCGCATGCACGTGTCCGTGAGCATCAGATGTCACATAGATCGCCATGGTACGCCTCTCCTTGCATTGCGGCCGAAGCCCGGTGCCGCAACTAAAACTTCAAGTTGAACTTAAACGTTACCCATTGTACTCCGTTGCAATAAAGCTGGAAAGGGTTTCCGAGCAGAGGCAAAGACGGCAGCCGTCTATGACGATATCGCGCACGCCCGCAATCTAACCCCATAAACCCACCATCTTTGGGTACAAATAACCGCAGACAACTGACCGTGCCACGCCAACCACCCAGGAGCGGACACCATCCATGAACCAGATCCTTCTCTTTATCGGCCTCGTTATTATTCTGTGCCTGACCATCAAGCCCGTCGGCAAAAAACTCCCCTTCCCCACCCTGCTCATCTTTATCGCGCTCGGCATGCTGTTGGGCGTCAACGGGCCGGCTCACATCGACTTTAGCGACTACGCACTCACCGAAACCGTCTGCAGCACGGCGCTATTGTTCATCATGTTCTACGGCGGCTTTAACACCAACATAGACCGCGCCAAGCCCGTCGCCGCGCCGGCGGTGCTGCTGAGCACGCTCGGCGTCGTCATCACCGCAGGCATCACCGGCGTGTTCGCCCACTTTGTGCTGGGCTTCGACTGGATCGGCGGCCTGCTGCTGGGATCGGTCGTGGCGTCCACCGACGCGGCCAGCGTCTTTAGCGTTCTGCGCGAGCACAGCCTTTCGCTGAGGGGCGGCACCGACTCGCTGCTCGAGGTCGAATCGGGCTCCAACGACCCCGTCGCCTACATGCTCACCGCCGTGCTCGCCACACTCGCAGCCGGCGGCGACATCAACATTCCCACACTGCTGGCCAAGCAGATTATCCTGGGCGTGGGCCTGGGCCTTGCCATCGGCTGGGCGGCGGGCCACCTGATTGAACGCGCACGCGCAACAGCCGAGGGCGCGCAGACCATCTTTTTGTTCGCCGTGGCAATCGTCGCCTACGCGCTGCCGAGCTACCTGGGCGGCAACGGCTTTTTGGCCGTGTACCTGGCCGGCATTGTGCTGGGCGCGAGCGACATCACCGGCAAGGTCGAGCTGGCGCACTTCTTTGACACCCTCACCGAGATGGCCGAGATGACCATCTTCTTTTTGCTGGGCCTACTCGTCACGCCCGCGCGCCTGCCGCAAATGCTGCTACCCGGCCTGGCGCTCATGGCGTTTATGCTCTTCGTGAGCCGCCCCATCGCCGTCGGTCTGCTGCTGGTGCCCTTTAAGACGAACCCTCGCCAGGTTGCACTCGTAAGCTGGGCGGGCTTGCGCGGCGCGGCTTCGGTCGTCTTTAGCCTCTTTGCCATGGTAGCCGGCGTTCCCGGCGGTCACGACCTGTTTGACCTGGTGTTTGTGATTGCCGTATCGAGCATTGTGGTGCAGGGTTCGCTACTGCCGGCGGTGGCGAAGAAACTCGATATGATCGATGCGGCCGGCGACGTACGCCGCACCTTTAACGACTACCGCGACGAGGACGGCATGTCGTTTGTAAAGCTCAAGGTGGGCGCTGGCCATCCGTTTGCCGGACGCTCGCTCGCGGACATTGGCAGCGCCACAGACATGCTCGTGGTCTTGGTGCTGCGCGACGGGGCGCACCCGGTACTGCCCAACGGCGATACCGTCATCGAGGAAGGCGACCTTCTGGTGATGGCAGCCCCAACGTTCGAAGAGCGTGCCGAGGTTACGCTGCGCGAGGTCACCGTGACGCCCCACGGTCGCCTGGCCGGTCAGCGCCTGCGCGACGTGCCGCAAGGCAAGCACCCCTTTATCGTGGTGATGCTCAAACGCGACGGCCAAACGATCATCCCCGACGGCAACACCCTCATATACGCCGGCGACGAAGCCGTCATCGCCACGCTGGCGTCGTAGTGACCAGGGGTTAGCTAATTTGCGACGAAGAAATCAAGCGCCTAGAGAACCTCATGCCTTCGCTCGCAGATTTGGATTTGCCCGAGGAGTAAAGCACCCCTCCCCCATGTAACCATCCTGTAAATCATAGCGGCGCACTCGGGTTTTGCTGTGATTCGGTCGCGCCTGACGCTCCACTGTGCTAAAGTATCCCGAACGTTCAAACGACTACGAGGGGAACTAGAAGATGGCACGTGTGCACAACTTCTCAGCTGGCCCGGCCGCGCTGCCTACAAGCGTGCTCGCCGAGATCGCCGACGAGATGATGGACTACCGCGGTTGCGGCATGTCCGTACTCGAGATGAGCCATCGATCTAGCATGTACCAGCAGATTATCAACGACGCCGAGGCAACCCTGCGCCGTCTGCTGAGCATCCCCGACAACTACCGTGTCCTGTTTTTGCAGGGCGGCGCCACGCTGCAGTTTGCGGGCATCCCCATGAACCTCATGCGCCGCGGGCGCGCCGGCTACATCGTGACCGGCAACTTTGCCAACAAGGCGTACAAGGAGGCCGCCAAGTACGGCGAGGCCGTGCTGCTCGCGAGCTCCGAAGACACCAACTTCGACCGCATCCCCGACATGGCCGACATCAACGCGCGTATTGCCGCCGAGGCTGCGGGCGACGGGCTCGACTACGTCTACATCTGCCAGAACAACACCATCTTTGGCACCATGTACCGCGAGCTGCCTAACTGCGGCGATGTGCCGCTGGTCGCCGATGTTTCGAGCTGCTTTTTGTCGCAGCCACTCGACGTCGAGCGCTACGGACTCATCTACGCCGGCGCTCAGAAAAACGCCGGCGCCGCTGGCGTGACCGTGGTCATCGTGCGCGACGACCTGATCGCCGACGGCCCGGCCTTTGCGCAGACGCCGCAGTACATGAACCTTAAGACCCAGGCCGCCAAGGGCTCCATGCTCAACACGCCCAACACCTTTGGCATCTACGTGTGCGGCAAGGTGTTCCGTTGGGTTGAGCAGACCGGCGGACTTGCCGCCATGGCCGAGCGCAACTGGGCCAAGGCCAACCTGCTCTACGACCTGCTCGAGCACAGCGAGCTGTTCCATGGCACCGCGCAGGCCAACAGCCGCTCCATCGCCAACGTCACGTTCCGTACCGGCGACGCCGAACTCGACGCGGCCTTTGTTGCGGGCGCGGCAGAGCACCAGATCCAAAACGTCAAGGGCCATCGCCTCGTCGGCGGAATGCGCGCCAGCGTGTACAACGCCGTCACCATGGAGGACGTGCAGGCGCTGGCCACGTACGTGAAGGACTTCGAAGCGCAGCATAGTTTGAGCCCGCGATCTAACTAGCCCGCAACACGCGGACCGACCAGCCACTTCAAACCACTTGTTATAAACAAATCCGCTAAGGAGTTTTTCATGCGCAAGATTAAAACCATCGACGACATTACCAAGGACGGCAAAGTCGAATTTGGCGAGGGCTACGAGTTTGTGGGCACCGCCGAGGAGGCCGACGCCATTCTGATGCGCTCCACCGACCTGCACGGCTACGAGCTGCCCGAGGGCATCCGCGCCATCGCCCGCTGCGGCGCCGGCGTCAACAACATCCCCGTCGAGGAGTACGCCAAGAAGGGCGTCGTCGTCTTTAACTCCCCCGGCGCCAACAGCAACGCCGTCAAGGAGCTCGTCCTGGGCATGTTGGTGCTCTCGAGCCGCGGCGTGGTGCAATCGATGAACTGGGTGCGTGACAACGCCGACGACCCCGAGATTCAGGTCGATGCCGAAAAGGCCAAGAAGGCCTTTGTGGGCCGCGAGCTCAAGGGCAAGCGCATCGGCGTCATCGGCCTGGGCAACGTGGGCTCCAAGGTCGCCAACGCCTGTGTCGATCTGGGCATGGACGTCTACGGCTACGACCCGTTCATTTCCGTCGAGCACGCATGGGTGCTGAGTCGCGAGGTGCAGCGCGTGGGCACGCTCGAGGACCTCTGCCGCGGCTGCGACTACCTCACCGTGCACGTGCCCAGCAAGGCCGATACCATCGGCATGATCAGCACCGAGCAGATCGACCTGCTGGCGCCCGACGCCGTGCTCATCAACTACGCGCGCGAAACCATCATTGACGAGGACGCCGTCGACGCTGCCCTGCGCGAGGGCAAGCTCAGCTGGTTTAGCTGCGACTTTGCCACGCCCAAGACCGTCAAGATGCCCAACACGTTTATCACCACGCATTCGGGCGCCGGCACCGGCGAGGCCGAGGCCAACTGCGCCGACATGGCCATCAGCGAGCTCAAGGATTACCTGGAAAACGGCAACATCGCGCACAGCGTCAACTACCCCGCCTGCAGCATGGGCAAGGCGCGCGCCGCAAGCCGCATTGCCTGCCTGCATGCCAACGTGCCCAACATGATCGGCCAGATCACGGCCATTCTCGCCAAGGACAACGCCAACGTGCAGCGCATGACCAACGAGTCCGCTGGCGAGAACGCCTACACCATGTTCGACACCGATGAGCACCTGGACGGCAGCACGATCGAGGCACTCAAGCATATTCCGTCGATGTATCGTGTGCGCGTGATTAAATAGCGCCGGCGCCAATCCTGCCAGACAGACCACGAAGCCCATTCGGCCCCCGTTTTCACGAAACGGGGCCGATTTTGTTGCTCCGGACGACTTTAAAATGATACCCATAACAAGTTTTTTCAGATAATCGATAGTGAGGCTCAAGTCGCTAAGCACACCCGCTTTGATAAACAGCTTTATCAGGGACTTTAGTAGGTAAAAATCGATCTCTATGTGCCGAATGTAAGTTGACTGTCCATTTTCCGAAACAACTTATTCTAGATAGCATTTTTAAGGCCCCTCCAAGGCGAAATATAAGTCTTTTTGTGACCAAAACTCTAGTCCGCGCGACCGTTTTCCACCCGCGCGGCTACATTCCTGCCCAATCGATAAAAATCTCCTCACGAAGCCGCCGTTCGAGCTCCTGCTGTCGCGGCGTCTTGTCTTTCAGCGGCACATCGAGATAGGACATGATGAGCTCCATCACCACGCGGAAGGCATCGGAGTCGGCCAGCTGACCATAGGTCATCAGAATGACGGGATATCCCATCGCTTGCAGCGCCGTCGTTCGATCGGAGTCCGAAATCTTGGATTCAATGGATCCGTGAATGGCTTTACCCTGGCATTCAACCAGACACTCTCGGCTGCCGTCCTTATTTGCCAGCAGGATATCGGCATAGCGCCTATCAAGCCCCGAAATCAGGCGGGCGCTGCGCGTCATACGAATCTCAACGTTATTGGTAAGGCTCAGCCCTTCGCCGCCGCGCAACCTCGTAAGGCCAAACAGCATCGAAGCCTGGACCTCGAGCGGCGATGCTGCCACCCCCGTAATGCATTTCGCGGCTCGTATGAACGATTTAGCGCCGCGGAGCCCCCGGACCTTATCGACGAACTCTGTAAGCTCAGAGAGCTCGATCAAGGGAGGTCGTTTCCACAAGTCCGTTGGATTCCCCGAGACATCCTTTACGTTTTCCCAGCCCGACCGTGCGTCACCCCACCGGCCCCCGTATGCCTGCTCAAGTGCCGACTTTACCTGAGGCGCAATCTTGCACACGGCAAAGGTGCCGCACATCTCATACATGCACATGATTAGACGCTCGTTTGAGACCGAGGAAGCCAGGGTCAGCAGGGTAAAGAGTGGGGACGCAACATCGAGGCCAAACTCCGTCTGCCGCACGGAATCAAACGGCCTCTCCCCGTTCCAAACATGCCTGACAATGCGATCGCCCTTGCGCCCGCAGACGCCCTGCGCCAACACGTGTAACGGGGTGCCCAGGAAATGCTTGACGAGCGGATGCTCACATAGGTGCTCCCTGCGCGGATCGTCTACAGAATCAGGCAGGTCCGGCATTATTGCCAAGACCTGTGGGGGTATCCGGTGATACCGAAAGGCAGATATGTCGCACAGCATGTCGTCCATGAAGGGTACGTACCCGCTGCGTCGCTTGTAAACCCGCTCGGACGGCAAACGCACTGGCTCGGCCTGCGAACGGTAAATACTGCCACGCCCACGTCGCGGATCTCTCAGGAGGCTTACAATCGGTTTGGAAAGCAAACTGATTGTGAGGTTGCATATGGTTGATGAGGACTTTGCCTGGCGGCTTGCGCAGGAGCTTGTGCGGATCGAAAGCTCAGACCCGGGCGCGTATGAGGACGAGATCGAGCGCTTCATTAAGAGGCTCATTGAGCAGCAGCTGGCACAACTTGATAGTTCTGCGCTCGATGCCGTGCAGATTGAGGAGCTCGAAGTGCTGCCCGGGCGCCGCAACCTTAAAGTCACCGTGCCGGGCCAAAGCGACGAGCCGCGGCTGATCTATATCTGCCACATGGATACCGTCACCTTGGGCGATGGCTGGGACGCAGACATCGCACCGCTTGGGGCGGTTGTGCGCGACGATAAACTCTATGGCCGCGGTGCCTGCGATATGAAGGGTGGCCTGGCCTGCGCCATTGCCGCACTGGTCCATACGCTCGAGCGCGTGGCGGCGGATGGCGCGCTGCCACGCCGCGGCTTTTCGCTCATCTGCTCGGTCGACGAGGAAGACTTCATGCGCGGCTCAGAGGCCGCGATCGATGCTGGCTGGGTCAGCTCGCGCGAATGGGTGCTGGACACCGAGCCCACCGACGGACAGATCCAGGTGGCGCACAAGGGGCGTACGTGGTTCGAGATTGAAATGGCTGGCGTGACGGCGCATGCGAGCCAGCCTTGGAAGGGCGCGGATGCCGTCGCCGCCATGGCCGAGGTCGTGTGTTCGCTTCGTCGCGCGTTTGCGGCGCTGCCCGCGCACGATGAGCTGGGGCCTTCGACCATCACGTTTGGCCAAATCGAGGGCGGATATCGCCCCTACGTCGTACCCGACCGCGCCAAAGTCTGGGTCGACATGCGCCTGACCCCGCCGACCGATACGGCCGCCGCAATCAATATGGTCGAGCATGCCATCGCCGTCGCCGAAGCCGCCGTTCCCGGTTGCCATGGCAGCTACACCGTAACGGGCGACCGCCCCGCCATCGAGCGCGACCCGAACTCTCCCCTTCTAGCAGCGCTCAAGCGTGCCGCCGATGACGTAACGGACGCGGACACGACCGTCGGCTTCTTTACCGGCTACACCGATACCGCCGTCATTGCCGGCAAGACAGGCAACCGCAATTGTATGAGCTACGGCCCCGGCTCGTTGGCGCTCGCACACAAGCCCGACGAGTATGTGCCCCATGCCGATATCGTTCGCTGCCAAAACGTGCTCATCGCGCTTGCCGATAACACGCTCTGGGACGCAAGCGGCCAAGTTGGGGCATAATAAGCCGCGAACAAACCGACTCGCGCGTTAGGACCGCCCATGAAAGCACTTCCGTTTCCCTGCATCCGCCCGGCTCAGGACCGTGCGCTCGAGGCGCTGCCTGCGATGGGCGGTATCCTGAGCGGCAACGACGCCCTGCGCGGCGCCATTGCTGACGGCCTAATGCTCAAGGATCCAGGCGCGGCGTATTACGTGTACGAATGCTCGGGCGAGCCGGGTCGCGCGACGGGTGTCGTGGCGATTTGCCCGGTTAACGTACTGACGGGTAGCGACGAGGCTGCCGCCGAGAGCGTCGACGCACTCGCCGCCGCGCGCGCGATCGCCGAGCTTAAGGTGCAGCCGCGCCCCGTGTCGCTCGCCTACGAGGCGTCGCCCGTCATGGATATCATTTTGAGCGCTGCCAAAGAGGGCGCATCGCTCTACGCCGTCACCGATCCCGCGGGCGTCACACATCGCGTGTGGGAGGTCAAGCGCGAGGACGCCGTTGCCGCCATCCGTGCCATGCTCGATCAGGCGCCCGACCCGGTGTTCGCCGGTGACTCCGCCTATGTCGCCGCACTGGCTGGGGCATCGCAGATTCTGGCCGACGAGGCCCGCGCTGCCGGCGCCTACTCTGGCAAAGAGCCGTTCAACTTTGCTGTAGCCGTGCTGTTCCCCGCCGCGCAGGTCAGCGGCAGCGCGCCGCAGGTTCCGACGGGTCTGCTCACTCACCAGGTCTCACGGTTCTAGCGAACTCAAACGCTAAGCTGGAAAACCCAGCATCCAAACAAACAAGGGGCGGAGATGCAGCAAACGCATGCACCTCCGCCCTTTTCGCATCAAACAATTACGCCGGTAAACCGGGCCGCAACGTCAGCGTTATCCACGCTGCGGACCTGCCGCCGCCACGAGCGGCTCTAGCCCCAGCTCGCGCGCGTAGTCTTCCTGCGTAAAGACTTCGACCAGTTCAAACGTATCGGCCGCATCGTCAAACGCAAAATGCAGCACTGAGCAGTTGCCCGGCACGCGTTCGCGCTCGTCAGCCGCCGCGCCCCGCACGTGGTCCAAAAACTCCTTGATAGCTGAGCCATGACTTACCGCGAGCACGCACGTATGGTCCGGACGCTGCATAAGATCGGTCAGCGTCGCCACCATGCGCGTGCGCACCTGGATCTGGCCCTCGCCGCCAAACTGCCGATAGAAGTCGCGCCACGGGCGCTCGGGCATAAGCATCACGCGCTCGGCCTCAAAGTCGCCAAAGAACCACTCACGCAGGCCGTCCAGGCGCTCGTACGCCAAGCCCGGCCACAAGTTGGCGATAGTCTGCTCGGTGCGATGAAGCGTAGAGGTGTAGGCATGATCGGGCTCAATGCCGCGCGCACGTAAAAACATGCCGGCGCGCGCCGCCTGGTCGCAACCCAACTGCGTAAGCGGCGAGTCACTCCACCCCTGAATGATACGCTTAAGGTTGAATATCGTCTGTCCATGACGGACCAGATACAGATCTTTATTCATAGGGGTCCTTTCGTTCGTTACCAACCCAAGAGCGAAAACGCCCCGTCGCAATAGCCAAAATGAAGCACGGCACCGTTGTCGGGCAGCTCTCCCCCGCCAGTCACATACTCAAGAAACTCCTGGCAGGCTGAGCCGTGGGAAACCGCCAGCACGCAGTCGTGCTGCGGCCGGGCCATAATACGGGACAGCGCCGCGACCATGCGCGACTGAAGCTGCACTTCCGACTCGCCGCCAAAGGCCACCGGATAATCGCCCCAGGGCTGCGGCGGCATCTCGCGATTTGATGTGCCCTCCAGCGAGCCAAAATGCCACTCACGCAGGTCATCGACCAGCTCAATGGAACGGCCCTCGCCAACGATAAGCTCGGCCGTATGCCGCGCCCGGCCCAACGGCGAGGAATACACATGATCAAAGGCCACGCCACGCGCCGCAAACGCCGTACGCGCCGTCAGCGCCTGCTCGCGCCCGCGCGCCGTAAGCGGCGAATCGTGCCAGCCCTGCAAAATGCTCTGCACATTGAGCTCAGTCTGCCCAT
The DNA here is from genome assembly GCF_003471405.1 of Collinsella sp. AM20-15AC. Lineage (NCBI taxonomy): Bacteria > Bacillati > Actinomycetota > Coriobacteriia > Coriobacteriales > Coriobacteriaceae > Collinsella > Collinsella sp. AM20-15AC. Next base: position 55,143 of record NZ_QRJA01000012.1, on the reverse strand, counting down.
GCCGCACCAAATACAGATCTGCCACACGCCCTCCCCTCGTACCACCACAAAGGGGACAGGCACCTTTGTGGTGGTTTACCGTCTGATCACGCCGCGGTGACGCTCAGCTACACCAGCACGTCGGCGAGCGAACGCTTGGGTACGCGGTGCACCTGTGCCTCGTCGCGCCAATAATTGATGGAGCCATCGGGGTTGGAATCGATCGCATCGATCACCTGTGTCTCGGCCGGAACGCCAAACGCCATGATCAGCTTGAGCTCATACTTGTCGTTATCGAGCCCCATGGCATCGATCGCGTGGGGCGTAAAGGCCTTGAACATGCAGGCTGCCACCTCGGGCGTGGCGCTGCGGGCGGCGAGCATCATCGTCTGTGCGGCAATGCCCGTGTCGACCTCAGTAATGGGAGCGACAGGCTTGCCCGGAACGGCGCGCTCGGCCAGAATCGCGATGTAGCCGGTCGGGCGCTCACCCTCGGCAGGACCCGGCCAGTCCTTAAGTGCGCCGGCCCATGCGAGCTCGTCAAATACACGCGCGCAATCCTCGGCACCGCTCACCACGTGAAAACGCAGACGCTGAGCATTGGCACCACACGGGGTCAGGTGCGCCAGTTCCGCCAGCTCGAGCAAAAACTCGCGCGGCACGCGCATGGACTCGTCAAAGCGACGGCACGTGCGGGCGCGACGAACCAACGCATCAAACGCGTCCAAGCCGAGCTTTTCGCGGCCCTGCTTTGCCATCGATTCTGCGCTTACCGGCGCCGCGGGAACTGTTTCGTTCATAGGGACCCCCAATACAAGCCAATTGTCCTTAGGAAAATCTAACCTAAAACGTAGGCAATAACGAACAGGGCTGCAATGTTCTACACCTGTTGAATAGAAAATCGCGACGTGGGGAACAACGGAAACAATTCGGGGCCTTTGGGTTACGTTTCGCCCTCCCCGACCCATACGTCAGCGCCCTTAGGGGATACTGGTTGTAACGATCAAGGCTTACGCCGCACGGAAAGGAGACTTATGGGCATCTTTAAGAACGATGACCAAAAATCGAGCCAGTTTGGATTTGACGAGAAAAGCATGGCGGGCAAAGCCGTCAAGGCCGTACGCTGGATCTACGCCATCACGGGCGTCTTAGCACTCATTGCTGGTATCGCGCTGCTTTTTGCACCTGCCAAGTCCCTCGTCTTTTTGACGACTGTCCTGGGTTTTTACTTTGTAATCACTGCTGCCATCAGACTATTCACTGCCATTTTTGAGCCGCTGCTGCCCACCGGCTGGCGCGTGACGAGCATCATCTCCAACCTACTCATTATCTTGGGCGGCGTCATAATCCTGCGCAACCAGGCCTTCTCGACCGCGACGCTCACCACGATGGTGGTTATCGTGGCCGGCTTTGGCTGGATTGTCGAAGGTGTCATGTCCATTCTGGAGTCCGAGCTTTCGTCCAACCGCGCCCTCGCTATCCTGAGCGGCGCACTTTCCATCATCGCCGGCATGTTCGTGTTTATCTATCCGCTGTGGTCGGCCAAGATGCTCGTCATCTTTAGCGGCGCCGCGCTGCTGGTGTTTGGCGTTACGCTGATTGTTCGCGCTATTCAATTTGGCAAACTGGTGCACTAGATGCCGCGAACGCTCTTTATTGATGCCGACGCCTGCCCGGTCACGCGCGAGTCGATTGACTGCGCGCGGCGGGCGGGCGTCGCCGTTGTTATCGCCGGCAACAGCACGCAAAACCTGGAACGGCACATTCGCCGCGACGACCCGCGCGATGCCGAGCACGCGCGACGCGGCTTTTGGGTCACGACGCTCGATGTGAGCGTGGGCGCCGACAGCGCCGACTTTGCCATTGTCGAACGCCTGCAGGCGGGCGACGTGGTCGTGACGCAGGACATTGGCTTGGCGAGCATGGTGCTCGGGCGCGATGCCGCCGCCATCGGTGTGCGCGGGCGCGTGTACGACAAGGCGACTATCGACATGCAGCTGTTTATTCGCCACGAGGAAAAGAAGGTACGCCGCGCCGGCGGACGCACTCGCGGTCCGGCAGCATTTACCAGCGAAGACCGCGCCCGCTTTAAACGCAACCTCACCGAGTTGCTGCACTAACCAAGGTAGATTTTTGAGACATGCCTAAAATCTACCTTTTTGTTTTGAGCGGTGTGAGCGCTCGGAATCCATGGCTCAACAAAAAACGGGCTTCAAAATGCCATGCGTCGCCGCATTGCGCAGGCGCTGAGCATGGCTATTTGAAGCCCATTTTTTAGGCCTACTTAGAGGCCAACGGCGGAGAGGATGAGGCCCCAGCCAGTGCCGATGACGTACATCATGATCAGGAACACGGCATTTTCGCGGGCGCTGCGGTTGGTGCGGAACAGCACCAGATAACCCACGCCGGCGGAAATGAGCGTGCCGGCGAGCATCGGCGCCAGTTGCAGCGCGCCTTCCAGATACAGCTGTGTAATGACCACGCTCGCCGAGCAATTGGGAATCAGCCCGACAAGCGCCGAACCCAGGACAGCGAGTGTCTCGTTGCCGCGCAGGAACTGCTCGATCGCGGACTCGCCGAACGTCTCGAGCACGGCGACCAGAATCAGCGTCACCAGAAAAATGAATACCGAGACCTGCACGGTGTGCGAGATCGCACTGCGGATGATCGACAGGACAGGCGTCCCTTCGTGGGAGTGAGAGTGACCGTGACCATCATGGTGTTCATGTTCGCCCTCATGACCGTGATCGTGGCCATGTCCGTGTTCGTGCTCGTCCTCGTCTTCATCACAACCGCAATGGTCGCGCTCGCACAGCTCGTGGATGTGGTCGGCGCTCACGCCTGCCTCGGCCACCTCGTCGATGATGTCACCGCCGCTGTGGTCGTCGTGCGCGCAGTTCACGTGGGCCGGGTTGGCCGCGGTTCCCAGCACGGTACGGCGAATCGCCGCGTGCGCGCGGGCGTTACGGCGCAGGCCGCGAATGGCAGCGTCCACGATAAAACCCGTGACCAGTGCGATCAGCGCTTTCGAAGCCAAAAGCATCGCCATAGTCTGCACGGGAACCTGCTCGGCAAGCAACAGCGGCAGCATCTCATCGGAGGTCGAAAGGAACACCGCCACCAACGTGCCCAAGGTCACGACACGGCCGGCGTACAGCGTTGCTGCCATGGCCGAAAATCCGCACTGCGGCACCATGCCCAGCAGCGAGCCAACCACGGGACCCGCAGCGCCGGCGCGCTTGATAGCGCCGTTGACGCGGTCGCCCGCAACGTGCTCAAGTGTCTCGAGAGCAAGATACGTCACCAACAAAAACGGCACCAGCGACAGCGTGTCCTTGCCGGCGTCGAGCAGAATATCAATCAGTAAATCCATGACGGATGGAACCTTTCGTGTCTTTCGGCAGCATTGTAAAAGTTCTAGCGGTCAACTAGGGTATTGTAGTTGTCCCGGGCGCGGTGCCAATAGTTGCCTATGGTAAACTATCATCTCGCCATAACTCAGTAACCTCGAGCCGCACAACGCGGCCCGTCCAAGGAGTAGCATATGAACGTATCGCAAGCACTCGAATACGAGCGCCAGCCGTTTATCCCCATGTTTATCTACGGCGACCACGGCGCCATGGAGTCCGAGCGCCAGAAGGGCGAGGAGGCCCTCAAGGTGCTCGAGACCGAGTACTTTACCGCCGAGGGCGACCCCGGCTTCGACTTTGCCACCGTGCGCGACCTGGCCGACCGCAACCGCGACCTGTGCGACCAGATTGGCGAGGCGCGTCTGCGCAACGTGACGCCCGCGACGCTCTCGCGCGGCCTGTCCGATGCCGACACCTGCGCCGCCATCGGCAAGATGCAAAAGCGCACCGCCGCGTCCGTTATGCGCGAAATCCGCGGCGACCGCGACGCGCTCGGCGTGGCCTACGCCCGCAAGCCCATCCAGGGCACCGTGCTCGGTATCGACATCGAGACCACCGGACGTGCACCCGAGCGCGGCTATATCATCAACGTGGGCTGGGAGATCATGGAGCTCACCAGCGACGCCGTCCCGCATGACGCCGAGGCACACTACTGCGGCCTGCCCGACATCTACCGCGGCGAGGATGTGCCGTTGTCGAATATCCACCACATCACCTGGGACGACATCGACGGCAAAAAGCCGTTCCGCGAGAACAAAGAGCTGCAAAAGCAGCTGCTCAAGCTTATGAAGAAGTACCCGTACATGGCACACAACGCCGCCTTTGAGGACAGCTGGTTCAAGATCCACCTGGACGGCTACGCCGAGGCACGCCGCGCCGGCAAGATCATCGTCATCGACTCGCGCCAGATCTGCCGCAGCCTGGACGCCGACGTGCGCTCGCTCCCCCGCGAGTCCGCCCCCGCCGCGCTCGAGAACTGGGCACGCCGTCGCGGCACCCTCGCGCCCGACGCCAACGAGCAGCATCTGGGTCTGGACGACACCGACCTCATGCTCCGCACGGTACAGGCCGAGTTCAACCTCAAGAACCTATTCGCGAAATAGCAACGCCTGCGACAAACACTACTTGCTCACGAGCGGCCTCGCAGCGGGAAACACCGCAGCGGGGCCGCCCTACGTTCCACAGATAGATCTGCCATCACAAATTCTGAACCCTCATTTTGAACGATTTCGGCCAATTCCCGACACGTAATTCGTTGTCGGATGGTGATGCATCGATATCAAATGTGCAGCAATTGAGTTTTTATATGCTATAGCTAAGCTGCGATAACATTGATTTTAGGCATGCCAACCCATAATTGCGTCAAGCTTTTGGACAGCATTTGGTTAGGCCCCTAAAACGACTTTCCCACTCAGCGCCATCAGCACGGCATTAGCTGACACGATATATACCATGAGTATCGTATTGTCACATACCACTGCAAAAGCGGTCTACCAGGCCGCGCATTCGGCGTCTACGAAAGACACCGAGCCCTGTAACCCTGCCGCGATTTACGGATCATGTCCCACCGGAACGCTCCTTGACGCAGCCGTAGAATGGCTCACCAAACACGATGTTTCCCTTGACGCAAATGATTGCCTCGAAGTAATGGTGTTTGATCGCAGGAATGCGCGCTATGCAATGAACTGTCAATGCCACGTTTCGTCAAAACGATTCTCGAGCTCACGCTTTATAGAGCTCAAAGATGGCATCTTCATTGTTGGCGTTGAGCTTTGCGCACTTCAGGCCGCCACCTATCTCCCTTTTCGCGAACTGGTGGAGTACTACTTTGAATTGTGCGGCGCTTACTCCCTTGGAACCGGCTCTTCCACCTCGTATAACGAGCGTTTCGCGCTCACCTCGACCGAAAGGTTAAAACAGTTCTTTAATTCCATTACCAGATGCGACGGTCTGGCCCTTGCCCGAAAGGCGATTCAATGTGTGCGCGACGGATGCCGGTCTCCTATGGAAACGGCCTTTGTCATGATGCTAACGCTGCCTAAAAGCGAAGGAGGGCTTGGTATTAAGGGAATTGAGACCGATTGCGAGGTGCAGGTCACCGCTGCCGCAAAGAATCTCACGAGACGCAAAAAGTTCTTTATGGATGCGTATCTAAAGAAATCTCGCACAGACATTGAATACAACGGGTTTTATCATGACGCGGAAGAAGACCGCGCCATCGATGAGGAGCGCAAGAATGCGCTTGCGTCCATGGGATACGGAATCATCACCGTCAGTCGTTATTCCTTTATGCATGCCAGCGCTTTCGTTAGGGTCATGGAGGCGATCCAACGGAAAGAGGGCATACGCCCCTCGCGTCTGCCAAAAGACTTTCAAATCATGCAAGAGGACCTGAGACAGTTTGTGCTCAGAAGGTTTATAGAAGAGAAAAAGAGAATTCAGAAGCAGCTTCGCCAGGATTCCGAAGATCGTCAACGAATCGACCTCGAAAAAGCAACACTCGAAGGCATCACGCTGGATGACCCGACAATAAATGAAGTTCCGGCAATCGATGACATGCAGACTGTCGAATCCGACAGCCCATCATTTGCCCAAATAAGCAGCCTCGCGCCCGAGGGCAGAATCTTCGGGGCCGGAAGCTAGACCGGCTAACAAGGTGGGTACCCTAGCGATGTGCAAAATTGCGAGTATTCAGCAGGGTCGGCCCTCCAGCACCCACAAGTTAATCCAAATGAAAAACAAAAACGCTATCGAACGGGAACGTTAGGCAACATTTGAGGAAGACCTTGTCTGTTTACCGCCCTTGGATAACTCTTGAGCGGCTTTATTTGGCCTGGAATAGATTAACGGACCCCCTATAGTTGCAGAATACTCCAATTTTTGCACGGCGCGGGGGCACCCACCCCGGCATCGGCTATCAAAACCGCTCAGTCCGGAATCTCGTCCACTATTCCCCATCATTTTATGCGACGAATTACCTGTACGTCATTGACATATGAACATGCGCTCATATAATCGGAAGTAAGTTATATGAGCGCATGTTCATATGAAAGGATATTGCAATGAGCAGCCACGCTGATGAAACAAAGACTGGCATCGAGGCCACCGAGCCGATCGTCCCCACCACCTGCTCGCCCGAGGACCTTCCCGACGAGGAACTTCTCTACGACCTTGCCGACCTGTTCAAGGTCTTCAGCGACACCACGCGCATCAAGATTCTCTATGCCCTCATGGGCCGCGAGCTCTGCGTGGCTGACATCGCCGAAGCGACCGCGACCTCGCAGTCTGCGGTGTCGCACCAGCTGCGCACGCTTAAGCAGTCGCACCTGGTCAAGTTCCGCCGCGACGGCCGCAACATTCTCTACTCGCTCGCTGACGATCATGTCTATACCATGCTCAACCAGGGCATGAGCCATATCTGCGAATAGCAATCAACCACGGTATCAGCGCGGCCGGCACCCAGACCGCCAACACAGGGAAAGGAACCCACCATGAAAAAGCAGTTTAAGCTCGACGAGATCGATTGCGCCAACTGCGCGCGTGAACTTCAGGACGAGCTGGCTAAGCTCGATGGCGTCAAGTCCGTTTCGGTCAACTTTATGACCCAGAAGCTGACGCTCGAGGCCGACGACGCCAAGTTCGACGAGGTCCTGGACCGCGTCGTTGAGTTCACCGCCGACGCCGAGCCGGACTGCGAGATCATTCTCTAACCCGCGCACACGTTGACCTGTAAGGCCGCGCTTGCCGCGGCCTTTGCTCGCGAAATTATATGAGCAAGTGTTCATACACTCAAATGGGAGGTTTGAATCATGGCAGCCGCCGACCCCAAAAAGAAAAAGAAGAAGCGCAAGAAGAAAGAGTCCCTTGAGCACAAGCGCAACCGCATCCTGGTAGCACTGGGCATTTTTGCCGTTGTTTATGCCCTCGACGAGCTCGGCGCCCTCACTATCGCATTTGGGGAGCCCGGCAACATCTACGCCAGCTTCGCGCTGTTCCTCGTGCCGTTTTTGATTGCCGGCTACGACGTACTGCAAAAGGCATTCAATAACATCCGCCGCGGCAAGGCCTTCGACGAGAGCTTCCTCATGGCCGTCGCGACCATCGGCGCGTTTGCCATGGTGCTCTTCCCCGACACCGACCCGCACATGGCCGAAGGCGCCGCCGTCATGCTGTTCTACCAGGTCGGCGAGTTGTTCCAGGCATACGCCGTGGGCAAGAGCCGCAAGTCGATCAGTGCCATGATGGACATCGCGCCCGACTACGCTAACGTCGAGCAAGCCGACGGCACACTCGAACAGGTCTTTCCCGATGACATCGCCGTCGGCACCGTGATCGTGGTCAAGCCCGGCGAGCGCGTGCCTATCGACGGCGTCATCGTCGAGGGCGAAACCCAGCTCGACACCGCCGCGCTCACGGGCGAGTCAGTCCCCCGCCCCGCCAAGACCGGCGACGATATCATCAGCGGCTGCATCAACATGACGGGCCTCATCCACGTGCGCACCACCAAGCCCTTTGGCGAGTCAACCGTCGCGCGTGTTCTGGAGCTCGTGGAGAATGCCAGCGAAAAGAAGGCGCGCACCGAGAACTTCATCACGCGCTTTGCCCGCGTCTACACCCCCGCCGTCACTGGCGCTGCCGCGGTGCTCGCGCTTGGCGGCGGCCTGGTGACTGGCGCTTGGTCCGATTGGATCCTGCGCGGCCTGACCTTCCTGGTCGTCAGCTGCCCGTGCGCCCTCGTGATCAGCGTACCGTTGAGTTTCTTTGGCGGCATCGGCGGCGCGTCCAAGCTGGGCGTTCTCATCAAGGGCTCCAACTACCTCGAGACGCTCGCCGACGTGGACACCATCGTCTTCGACAAAACGGGCACCCTCACCAACGGCACGTTCTCAGTCGTCGCGGTGCACCCCGAGGCTGGCTATACCGAGCAGTCGCTGCTCGAAGTCGCAGCCCTTGCTGAGTCGTTCTTCGATCACCCCATCGCGCAGTCCGTGCGCGACGCCTACCAGGGCGAGGTCGACCCCAAGCGCGTGAGAGACTCCGCCAACGACGCGGGCCACGGCGTGACGGCAACCATCGACGGCAAGCACGTCGTCGTTGGCAACGCTAAGATGCTCGCCGCGGCCGGCGTTGAAGCACCGGACTGCGAGGTTGTCGGCACGATCCTCCACGTGCTCGTTGACGGCGTGTACGCCGGCCACATCGTGATTGCAGACACCGTTAAGGCCGATGCGGAGCAAACGATTCGCGACCTGCATGCCGCCGGTATCAACCGCACCGTCATGCTCACGGGCGACCGCGAGGAGGTTGCAGCGTCTGTGGCCAAGCAACTCGGTCTCGACGAGTTCCACGCGCAGCTCCTGCCGGGCGACAAGGTCGAGCGCGTTGAGGCGTTGCTCGCGGCCGAAAGTGGCAAGGGCAAGCTCGCCTTTGTCGGTGACGGCATCAACGACGCGCCTGTGCTTACGCGCGCCGATGTGGGCATTGCCATGGGCGCCATGGGCTCGGACGCCGCAATCGAGGCCGCCGACGTGGTGCTGATGGACGACAAGCCGTCCAACATTTCCCGCGCGATCCGCGTGGCGCGCAAGACCATGACGATTGTTTGGCAGAACATCATCTTTGCACTGGGCATTAAGCTGCTGATTCTGGTGCTTGCGGCACTGGGCATCGCCAATATGTGGTTTGCCGTCTTTGGCGACGTGGGCGTAGCGATCATCGCCATCCTGAACGCCATGCGCGCGATGGGTGTCAAGAACCTGTAGCGCTCGTGGTCCCTCCGGCCGGGGCCGGGCTTGGTTTTGAAAACGTCCTCGCGCATGAGGCCCGTCTTTCTTGCTCCTGCGGAGCAACGGAAAGGTGGGCCTCGCGCTGCGGAGTGTTTTCAAAACCAAGCCCGGCCCCGGCCTGCATTGACACAGCTGGCGGTTCTTGGGCATCGCTTGCTGGCGGGGTTCCTTGTCTGAGTTGGACTTGGTTGGCGGGGCTACTGGTCCCGGTCGCTGTCCCGTCCCAGCATCGATCTTAGCTTCTCGAAGCTTTCCTCACTCAGGCAGTGCTCCATGTGGCAGCCCTCTTGCGACGCGACCTCGGGCGTTACGCCTGCGTCCTCTAGCAGCCCTACAAAAAAGCAGTGACGCTCCCACATTTGGCGAGCGACCTCCAGACCACGCTCCGTCAGATGAACGTCGCGCTTGCCCATTTCGACATAGCCGTTGCTTTCCAACGTCGCCATGGCCTTGGAAACGCTCGCCTTGGTTACGCCGAGGTACTCCGCAACGTCGATCGAGCGCACGATGCCCTGACGTTCCGATAGAACGTAGATCGATTCGAGATAGTCTTCTCCGGATTCACGCAGGGCCATGGGCCGCCTTTCGCGATGGCTTCTAGTTAGCCTTTGGATACTTTTGCTTGATTTACTTTACCGCAAAAGTTGCCCATGTCTTACTACTTTGCCTAAAAGTTAGCCGTGTTTCACAAAACATGCGGGACGAAAACAAAATGGGGACGCCCCGCAAGGAGTGTCCCCAGCTGCCGGCAGAAAAGGAACGTCCCTAAGTGCCGGCCGCAGCTACAGTAGCCCAAAGTGCTTGGCGGCGTTGTAAATGCCGTCGTCGTCTACGGCGGTCGTAACGTAGGTCGCCGCGGCCTTCACGGTATCCTGCGCGTTGCCCATGGCCACACTTGTGCCCACGGCCGAGAACATCGACAGGTCGTTCTCGCCGTCGCCAAAGGCGATCGCCTCGCTCGCGTCGATGCCCAAGCGCTCCAGCGTCGCCGCCACGCCCAGGTCCTTGCCGCCGTTAGCGGGAATAATATCGCAGAACAGATCGCACCAGCGCGTAGTGAGCGAATGCGACACGGAATCGGTCACGATATGCTCGTCGGCCGGATCAACAAAGGCGCAAAACTGGTAGACCGGCGCGTCAAAGGCGTGCTCAAACGGCTCCTCATGGTAGACAATCCCCGCGTTACTGCCAGCCGTCACCACGCGCTCGGACAGGCGGTTCACAAACGAATTCTCGCCCTGCATGCACAGCGAGTCGTAGCGCCCCTCGGCCACCTGGCCCACGATCACCGCAACGTCGTCCGGGTCAATCGGACAGCTGCGGTAAACCCCCTCGGCATCAAAGCAGCGCTGGCCCGAAAGCGTAATGTACGCATCCCAACCCAAGTCGAACAGCCAATCGGGCATCTGATAGGTCGGGCGGCCCGTAGCGATCACGCACGCAATCCCCTGCCCGCGAAAGCTGTCGAGCACCTGCTGCGCCGACGCCGGAATCCGATGGGTCTTAAAGCTCAGCAACGTGCCGTCGATATCGAAAAACGCGGCCTTGATCATCCTCGCCTACTCCTCGCCCTCGAGCTTTTCGCTCGCCTCGAGCCACGCCATCTCCAGCTCGTCCATGGCGGCATGGGCCTCGTCGATCTTTGCCTGCTGCTCGCCCAGCGCCGTGTAGTTGGTGGGATCGACCTGGGCCATGGCGGCCTCGGCCTCCTCCACGCGGGCGCGCTGCGTCTCCATCTTGCGCTCGAGCGAGCTCACCTCGCGGCGGAGCTTCTGGCGCTCGGCATTGGAAAGTCCGTTGGGCTGGCCGCTCGACTTGGGCTTTTCGGCTGCAACCGCTGCGGCGCCGGTGTCGAACGTGCCGGTCTTGGCGCTCGGCGCGCCCACGGGCTCGCCCTCGGCAGTAGCGTTGCACAGGCGCAGGTACTGGTCGACGCCGCCGGGCATATGCGTCAGATGACCGTCAAGCAGCGCCCACTGCTGGTCGGTCACGCGCTCCATCAAGAAGCGGTCGTGCGTCACCAGGATCAGCGTGCCCGGCCAGCCGTCGAGCAGGTCCTCGACAATCGCCAGCATGTCGGTATCCAAGTCGTTGCCGGGCTCGTCCAGGATAAGCACGTTGGGCTCGTCCAGGATCGTCAGCAGCAGCGACAGACGACGGCGCTGGCCGCCCGAAAGATCGCCGATGCGGCTCCAGAGCTGCTGCGTCGTAAAGCCCAGACGCTCGCAGAGCTTCTCGGGTGAAGTCTCCTTGCCGTCAATGACGTAGTACTTCTTATAGTAGCTGAGCACCTCGCGGATCGTGTCGCCCATGTAGGGTTCGAGCTCCTCGAGCTGCTGCGACAGCACGCCAAAGCGCACCGTCTGGCCGATCTTCACGCGGCCGCGCAGGGGCGCGATCTTGCCCTGGATCACGTCGAGCAGCGTCGACTTGCCGGCGCCGTTCTCGCCCAAAAGACCATAGCGGTCGCCCGCACCGATGAGCCAGGTCACATCGGTGAGCACCTGTTTGGACGTGCCATCGGCATCCGCATAGCCGGCATCCACGTCGACCACATCGATAACCTGCTTGCCCAGGCGGCTACCGGCCAGGCGCTTGAGCTCCAGCTCGTCACGCACGGGCGGCACGTCGGCGATCAGCTCGCGAGCGGCATCCACGCGAAACTTGGGCTTGGTGGAACGTGCCTGGGCGCCGCGGCTCAGCCACGCGAGCTCCTTGCGCGCCATGTTGCGGCGGCGCTCCTCGGTGACGGCGGCCATGCGGTCGCGCTCCACGCGCTGCAGGATGTATGCCGAGTAGCCGCCCTCGAAGGGATCGACCTGGCCGTCGTGAACCTCCCACATGCTGGTGCAGACCTCGTCCAAGAACCAGCGATCGTGCGTGACCACGAGCATCGCGCCCTGACCGCGCTGCCAGCGGGCCTTTAAGTGACGCGCAAGCCAGTTGATGGTGCGCATGTCCAGATGGTTGGTGGGCTCATCGAGCATGAGCACGTCATAGTCGCCGATCAGCAGGCGCGCGAGGTCCACGCGGCGGCGCTGACCGCCCGAGAGCTCGCCTACCATGCCCTCCCAGGGCACATCGCTAATAAGACCGGCCAGAATCTGGCGCGTACGGGGGCTCGACGCCCACTCGTACTCGGGGGCGTCACCCACAACGGCATGATGCACGGTATCGGTATCGACAAGCTGGTCCTTTTGGCCGAGTAGACCGATCGTGATGCCGCGGCGGTGCGTCACGCGTCCGTCATCGGGCTCCAGCGTGCCGGCGAGCACGCTCAGCAGCGTCGACTTGCCGTCGCCGTTTTTACCGACAATACCAATGCGGTCGCCCTCGCCCACGCCGAGCGTCACGCTATCGAAAATATGCTTGGTGGGAAACTCTAGGCTGACGGAATCGCATCCCAAAAGAATCGCCATATGCCCTGCTCCTTCGTAGAAATTCAACGTTCTCCATGATAGCGAAAACCACCACAAAGGGGACGGGCGCCTTCGTGGTGGTTTTGGGCAAGCGCACCAGCACACGACACAAAAAGGCGGGCCATCTCCCGCAAGAGATGACCCGCCTCTCCAATCAGTCCCGCGGCAACCGTGGCCGCCGCGGGCCTCAAGCATGTCCCGGACTAGGAGAACATGCCGGTGAGGTAATCATTCAGCCGCTTATCCTTGGGCCGTTGGAAAATCTCGTCGGTCTCGTCGTACTCGACCATATCGCCCATGTAGAAAAACGCCGTGCGGTTGGACACGCGCGACGCCTGCTCCATGTTGTGCGTCACGATGACGATGGCGCGGTCGGCCACGATCGACGACATGAGGTCCTCGATCGCCAGCGTCGAGATGGGGTCGAGCGCCGAGCAGGGCTCGTCAAACAGGATTACGTCGGGGTTGAGCGCCAGCGTGCGCGCAATGCACAGACGCTGCTGCTGACCGCCCGAAAGCGCGTAGGCGCTCTTGTCGAGCTTGTCTTTGACCTCGTCCCACAGCGCGGCACCGCGCAGACTTTCCTCGACCATGCGGTCGAGCTCGTCACGGTCGGTGATGCCGTGGCGCTTGGGCGCAAAGGTGATGTTGTCGCGAATGGACTTGCGGAAGGGGTTTGGCTGCTGGAACACCATGCCGATGGAGCGACGCAGCTCGTACGTGTTCTCGGTCTTGGTGTTCACGTTGCGTCCGCGATAGTTGATCTCGCCCTCCACGCGGCAACCGCGAATCTCGCGATTCATCAGGTTAAGGCTGCGCAAAAAGGTCGACTTGCCGCAGCCCGAAGGCCCGATGAGCGCCGTGATCTCGCCCTTGTGAAAGTCGAGCGACGTATCGTGCAGTGCATGGTGGTCGCCATAGTACACGTTGACGTCCTTGGTGGAGAGCACGACCTCGTCACTCACGGCCTTGCCGCTCACACGAACGCGCTTTTCGCTCTCCCCCACACTCGACAAAAAGTCCTGGGTCTCGGACGATGCCGCTTCGGTTACGGGCGTTGCATTCATCTCGCTCATTCGGCTGTCATCTTCCTTGCCAGTTGCTTGCCCACGATACGGGCGACCACGTTAAACAGCAGCACGCAAATCATCAGCAGTGCCGCGGTGCCCCAGACGATCTGCTGGGCCTCGGGGCTGCCCTCGCCATAGATCTTGTAGATGTGCACGGCAAGCGACTCACCGGGACGGAACACGTTCCAGGCGCAGGTGGGGCTCGACAGGTTAAAGCTCAAGAAGTTCAGGCGAACCGGCGAGCTCATGCCCGAGGTAAAGAGCAACGCCGCGGCCTCGCCAAACACACGGCCGGCCGAAAGCACGATGCCGGTCACGATGGCGGGCATGGCCTCGGGAATCAGGATGTGCAGCGTGGCCTCCCAGCGGGTGAGGCCCATAGCCAGACACGCATCGCGCTGGGCCTGCGGCACGTCCTCGAGCGCCTGCTGAATCACGCGCACCAGGATGGGGATGTTGAACATGGTGAGCGCGACGGCGCCGGAGATGATGGAGTACTTCCAGCCCAGCTGCACCGAAAACACCAGAAAGCCGAACATGCCCACGACGATGGAAGGCAGCGAGGACAGCGTTTCGATGGCGGTCGAGGCGATGTCGCGAATAGGCCCATCGGGCGCGTACTCAACCAAAAAGACCGCGCCGCCCAGGCTGATGGGCACCGAGATGATCAGGGTGATCAGCAGCAGATAGAACGAGTCGAACAGCTGGTAGAGCACGCCGCCCTGCGTTCCGTTGGCGCGTGCGGGCTGCGTGAGAAAGCCCGGCTGGAACAGCGTCGAGATACCCTCGAACAGGATGTAGGCCACCATGGAGACGACGATAAGCATGACGATGGCGGCGATCGCCGTCAGCACGCCCGTGGCGATGCGGTCCCGCTTTTGGACACGCCCGAGTCTCGCCTCGTCGATATGGATGCGCGTGCTAGCCACGAGCCTTCGCCCCCTTGCGGCCAATGAGATGGATGATCAGGATAAAGATGAGGCTCATGCCCATCAACAGCAGACCGAGCGCCCACAGGACGTCGTCCTGGGCCGAGCCCTCGGCATAGACCGCCATGGACGTGGTGAGCGTGGTGGTGATGGTCGACGCCGGCGACAGCAGCGACGTCGGCATGGCCTCGATACCGCCGATAACCATGCGCACGGCAAGCGTCTCGCCAAAGGCGCGGGTCATACCCAGGATGATCGCGGTCATGAGCGAGGGCATGGCGGACTTGAGCACCACGTGCCAGATGGTCTGCCAGCGGGTGTAGCCCAGCGCAAGCGAGCCCTGACGGTAGCTGTCGGGCACGGCGCGCAGGCCATCGACCGAAAGCGTGGTCATCGTCGGCAGAATCATGACGGCCAGCACGATGGCGCCGGGCAAGATGCCCAGACCCGTGCTCACGTGAAAAACGCTCTTCATAAGACCGACGACCACGTGAAAGCCGATCAGGCCGAAGACGACCGAGGGAATGCCGGTCAAAAGCTCAATAAGCGGCTGAAAGACCTTGGAGCCAAACTTAGGCTGGATCTCGACCGCAAAGATGGCAGAGCCGATGGCGATGGGCAGCGCGATGAGCGTGGAGAGCACCATGACCGCAAACGAGGTGACGATCAAGGGTAGGGCGCCGGTATAGGGCAGACCGTCCTCGGCCGTGTTTGCCAGGTCCCACTTGGTGCCGGTGAAGAACTCGACGACCGAGACGCCGTCCTTGAGAAAAGCCGAGAGGCCCTTTTGGGCGACCATAAAGATGAGCGCGGCAACGACAAGCGTCACGAGCGCTACGCACGCGCCCGTGACGCCCAGGCCCACGTTCTCAAGGTCGCGCTTTGGCAGCTGTTTTGCCATTGCAAACCTTTCCGGGGGCGATTGCTTATTTAGCAGAGACCTTGCCGCTGGCGTCCTTGACGACCTTCATGGCAGAGACGGGGATAAAGCCCTGCTCCTCGACGAGCTTACCCTGGACGTCGTCGGAGAGCATGAACTCCAGGAAGGCCTTGGTGGCCTCGTCGGCGTCCTTCGCGCAGTACATGTGCTCGGTAGCCCAGATCTTAAAGGAGTCGTCGGTGACATTTGCGCTCTTGGGCTCGACGCCCTCGACCTTAATGGCGTTGAACTTGGAGTCGTCGAAGTGCGAGAAGTCGAGGTAGGAGATGGCGTTGTCGGTGCTGCCCATCTGAGTCTGGACGTCGCCGGACTTGTCGAGCTCGGCGTCGCCCTTAAAGTCGACGGCCTCGTCACCAAAGACGGCGGCCTCGAAAGTGGCGCGGGTACCGGAGCCGGCCTTGCGGTTGAGGACGACGATGGTGGCGTCGTCGCCGCCGACCTCCTTCCAGTTGGTGATCTGGCCGGAGAAGATGCCCTTGAGCTGCTCGAGGGACAGGTCGTCGACCTTGACGTTCTTGGAGACGACGGGGCCCATGCCCACGACGGCGACCTCATGGTCGACGAGGTTCTTGACCTGGTCGGCCTCGAGCTTGGTCTCGGCGAAGACATCGGAGTTGCCGATGGTGACGGTGCCGGCGGCGACAGCGGTCAGGCCCTTGCCCGAACCGTTGCCCGAACCGGAGACGGAGACGTCGGGGTTGGCGTCCATGAACTTCTCGGCAGCGGCCTCGACGAGAGCCTGGAACGAAGAGGCGCCGTCGTAGGTCACCTCGCCGGAGACGGACTCGGCAGCAGCGGCGGCACTACCCTCGGTAGCGGTGTCGGCGGCGCTAGAGCCACCGCAGCCAACGAGGCCGAGTCCGACGATGCTGGCAAGACCACCGGCGAGGCCGAGGAACTGACGACGAGAATAAGCCTGATCGAGCATGATCTTCCTTTCATACATGCGACTCGCGGGCACCCTGCCCGCTTTGCTGTTTGGAAAGATACGGCCCCGACCGGGCAGCGCCCGCGCCAACTGCGGTTTTTTACGGGCATCTGATAGACCCTTACCGCAAGCGCGGCTCGGCTTTACAAACGAATAACAAACCCGCCACCAAGCATGACCCGCCTTTTACACCAATAAAAACAAAGTTGCGGTGAAATAGTTCCTGCTTGGCCATCAAATGGCCCATTCTAGGAACTATTCCACCGCAACTTAGATTGGGAAACCGCGAAACCTTAAAGCTCCAGCTCGTTCAAGCGCAGGATTGCCACGATATAAATCTTGAGCGCCTGCTTGAGCTGCTCTTCATTGGCGCACTCGTTGGGGCCGTGCATCTGGCCGCCCCATGCGGGCAGCTCCAGGCCGGTCTCCTCGGGGCCAAACGAGACGGCGCGGGCAAAGTTGCGTGCGTACGTGCCACCGCCCATGGCGAAGGGTTCGGCATGCTTACCCGTAAACTCGTTATAGGTGTCAATCAGCGCCTTCACGGCCGGGTCGTCGGCAGAGACCGAGAACGGCACCTTTGCGCGACCCACGCGATACGTCACGCCAAAGCGGCCCACAAGTGGCTCGAGCTGCTCGCGGATGGTATCGGCGCTCGTGCTGTCGGGGAAACGCACGTCAATGACCTGCTCAATGTGGCCATCCACCACGCGGATGACGCCGGGGTTGCACGTGAGCGGGCCAAACGCCGTGTTCGTCGCATCGATTCCCAGGCCACGACCATAGGCATCCGCGTGCACAAAGGCCAAGAACTTAACGAACTCGTGCTCGGCAGGCGTCAGCAGGCGCTCGTCGCGCGCACCAAACGCATCCTCGGCCTCGCGCAGATACGCCACGATCAGGCCGACGGCATTGACCGTTCCCTCGGGCATCGAGGCATGACCGCCAATGCCGTGGGCGAAAATCTGCGCATGCCCGTTATCGAGCGCCGTGATCTCCAGGCGGTCGGCGTTCTCAACGGGCGCCGGCAGCTCATCGACGGCAATCGCAAGCTCGCAGATAGACTGCGACGGAATGGCGTTGCTCGCCTCGGCACCGCTCCAGGACACAATGCGCCCGCCGTCGATCTTGGAGCTCACAAACGTCGCCCCAAACTGGCCCTTCTCGGCATTGCAGACCGGGAACTCGGCATCGGGCGTAAACAGAAAGTCGGGGTTCGCGTGGTTCTCCAGATAATGGTGAACGTCGGACATGCCCACTTCCTCATCGCAGCCCAGCAGCGCGCGGAAGGTGTAGCGCGGGGTAATACCGTGCTTGAGCAGATAGGCGCCGGCGTAGAGCGACAGCACGGCAGGACCCTTGTCGTCGATAACGCCGCGGCCGAGCAGCCAGCCCTCGCGACGCTCCATCGCAAACGGGTCGGTGTTCCAGCCGGGGCCGGCGGGCACCACGTCCACATGGCAAATGGTCGCGAGCTGCTTGTCACCGCGGCCCGGGATATCGGCAATGCCCACATAGCCCTCGTCGTCGCTCGTCTGGTAGCCGAGCTTTTGCGCAATGCCGAGCGCGCAATCGAGCGCGTCACGGACCGGGCGGCCAAACGGCGCACCGGGCTCCGCATCGGCAGCAACGGCCACAGACGGATAGCTCACCAGCTGCTCGATATCGGCGACGACATCTTCCCAGACCTCGTCGACATATTCGGCAACGCTCTGCTCCACCTGATTCATGGACGACCTCCTTACCAATGAGCGGCGAGCGCGCTCGCCCCTCACATTACGTCATTAGATAGCGAAAAGTTTAGCAAGCTCGGTCACCGAGTGCACCACCGCATCGGCACCCGCCGCCTCGTGCTCGCCCGGCGCCGCCGCGCCCGAATAGATGCCGATGCACGGCACGCCCATTGCGTGCGCGCCCTCCACATCGTTAAAGCGATCGCCGATCATCACGGCATCGTCGGCCGTCGCGCCGAGCGCCGCCAGGGCATCGCGGACCGAATCGGCCTTGGTCTCGCGTCCCTGCGGCGGATTCATGCCAATCACCGCCTCAAACTGAGAGAGCCCGAGCTCACGCACCATGTCGATGCACTTGGCCTCCATGCGCGACGTCGCCACGGCCATACGTTTGCCTTGGGCGACCAACCCATCCAGCAGCTCGGGGACCCCATTGAACACGGGATACTCCTCCGGTCCCAGTTCATCAAAAAAGGCGCGGTACTCATCGGCCACCACAAGCGACTCCTCGCGGGAAAAGCCGTAAAAGTCGTGAAAGCTCTTCCACAGGGGCGGCCCGATCATGCGGCGCAGATCACCCATCTGCGCTTCCGAAAACCCGCGCGCGGAAAGCGTCTTGCGCGTCGAGGTCATCACCGCCCGGCCCGTATCTGCCACCGTGCCGTCAAAATCGAACAGCACAACCGGCCGCTCGCAAAGTTGCAATGCCGCCATCGGCACCCTTCTTCCCCAGTTGATGATTTCCACACCACCGCTTCAAACTGTTGACTATTCAACAATTGAACCTAGCAATGTAGAGCAACTCCACTATACTTGTCGCACTTTGCTTTCAGAAGGCGGCGCTGCCGCGCCCCAACGAAAGGTGCAATTATGTCTTTTGCCATCATAACCGACTCCACGTCGGACATCTCCCCCGCCCGCGCCCAAGAGCTCGGCATTTACGTGATTCCGCTGCATGTGATTATCGAGGGCGAGGACCTGCTCGACCAGGTGCAGATTACCGCCGAGGAGTACGTCGCCCGCATGGCCGGCTCCGAGCAGCTGCCGCACACCTCGCAGCCGAGCGCCGGCGAGTTCAAGGCACTCTTCGACCGCGTACGCGCCGACGGCCACGATAGCGCGATCTTTATCTCGCTATGCAGCGAGTGGTCCGCCTGCTATGCCAACGCATGCCTGACGGCCGAAACCCACGAGCTCGACGTGCGCTGCATCGATTCGCGCACCGGCTCGGGCGCCGAGGGCCTGCTGGTGGAGTACGCGCTGGCCATGCGCGAGGACGGCCGCAGCCTGGACGAGACCGAGGCGCAGATCCGCGCGACCCTGCCCGACGCCCACCTGTTGCTGATTCCGCGCACGCTCGAGAACCTCGTTAAGAACGGCCGCGCGCCCAAGCTCGCCGGCCAGTTGACGCAGATGCTCAACATTCGCCTGGCCGTTTCGCCGGAGTGGAAATCGGGCGAGATCAAGGCCGTCAAAAAGGGCCGCGGCGCCAAGCGCATCGTTGCCAACACCATGACCGATTGCCTCGCATTTTTGGCCGAGCATCCGGGCTCCAGCGTGCGCGTACTCACGACCGGCGCCGCTGAGGAGCAAAAGCTCGTCAGCCAAGCGCTCGCAGGCCGGGACTACGTGGACGCCGGCACCGGCCCCATCGGCTGCACCATCGCCACCCATGTAGGCGTCGACGCCATCGCCATCAGCTACTGCCCTCGTTACCAGCCCATCCACTAGGGGCACCTTTACCACTTGCGGTGGAATAGGAACTGTTTTTGGCTTATCAGCCGCAAATCAATCCCTATTCCACCGCAACTTAGAAATCGGCGATCAGCCCAGCGGACCCTGAAACAGTTCCTGATGAGTGCCCATTCTCACCAGCCTAATCACTGGGTTAGTCTTATGGGGAAGATAAAGAACGACCACATCGACCAAGCCATCGGATAGGTGGAAATCGATGTGGCCGTTGTAGTTTCCGCCCGGGTTTGAGAGCTCGTGGGCGCCATACTCCGCCGGAAGTGACCCATGAGCCACAAGCTCTGCAACCGCCGCTTTAAACTCACTTTTTAGCTGCGGATGCATGCGCATCGTTCGTTTGTAGTCCACCTTAAATTGAGCCTCGACTTTAATCTCGAACATCGCTATTCCTCATCGAGGAATGACATAAGCTCATCAGCGTTATTGAATGACAGGCTATCGTCCGGCAAAATCCCCAGCTCATGAGCCTCGGCGATCACCATGGCGCGCCTCGTCACCTCGTTGGGCACCTCCGCCCTTCCTACAATCTCAAAAGGAATCTTTCGCTGATTTACCAGCTGCCGAACAGCAAGATTGAGATAGGAATTGAGGCTGAGGCCGACCGAATCCAAGAACTCAGTCGCCTGCTCCTTGAGCCCCTCTTCGATTCGAACCGTCGTAGGCTTAACTGTTGCTGTAGACATTTGCGACCTCCTCGCCCTCGTCTTTTACACCAGTATACCCAATACGCATGGCAATCTGATGTTAGATAACATCAGATTGCCATGCGTATTCATGTCGCGTGGGCACGATTGATCTACATCAGCCCGCTGAGCGCAATGTCAACGGCCTCGTTGAGGTCGTCGGTGATGTGCACCAGCTCCGGATCGAGCGGGCTAATCATACCGGCGTCCATCACCGGGCCGTTGAGCCAGTCGAACAGGCCCTGCCAGTACTCGGTTCCCACCAAAACGAGCGGCATGCGCTTGACCTTGTGCGTCTGTACCAGCGTGAGCACCTCGAACATCTCGTCGAGCGTACCAAAGCCACCAGGAAACACGATGGCGCCCGAGCTGTATTTGACGAACATGGTCTTGCGCACAAAGAAGTAACGGAAGTCCATGCCAAGGTTCACGTATTTGTTGAGCCCGTGCTCGTGCGGCAGCTCGATACCCAAGCCGACCGACTTGCCGTTGACACTCGCCGCTCCCCTGTTGGCCGCTTCCATGATGCCGGGGCCGCCGCCGGTGATGACCGCCACGCCACGTTGCGCGATCTTGCGCCCGACGGTACGCGCCGCCTTGTAGAGCGGATCGGTCTTGGGCGTGCGGGCGCTACCGAAGATGGTCACCGCAGGACCAAGCTCGGCAAGCGCGCCAAAACCATCGACAAACTCTGCCTGGATGCGCAGCACGCGCCACGGATCAGCATGCAGCCAGTCGGTCGAGTCCTCGGGCGCCAGCAGGTTGGCGTAGGTGTTGTCCTTGGGAATCATGGGACCGCGCATGACCACGGGGCCGCGGCGGTACGTCTCGTCGTAGGCTGGCTCGCCCTCGACGTTCTCATTCTTAATCATGGGATACTCCTATCGAGAAAAAGAAAAACGGGCGGGGTCGACGCCATGCGCCAAACATCCGCCCGAACATCAACTATTCGGTATGGTACCCACGATGCATCAAGTGCTTGCAAGCTATCGGTCATCGGTCGCGCAGACAGTGTTAGCGAACGTGATGACCGGCCGGCGCTCGCACCTTGCCGTTGCCCGCGCTCTGCAAGCGCTCGCGCCGCTCTTAGTAGTCCACCGCCGCAGGACTGTTCATCCAGTCGCTCACAAACGCGCCGTAGCGGCCCTCGATAATGGCCTGACGGGCACGCTGCATAAGGTTGAGCAGGTAATAGATGTTGTGCATCGACAGCAGAATACCGCCGAGCATCTCCTTCTGCGTGACCATGTGACGGATGAGCGCGCGGCTGTAGCCGCCCGTGCACACCGGGCAGGTGCAGGTGGGATCGATGGGGCCGTCGTCGTGCGCAAAGCGCGCGTTGCGGAAGTTAAGGCGACCTTCACTGGAGAACGCCGTACCCATGCGGCCGGTGCGCGTCGGCAGCACGCAGTCGAACATGTCGATGCCCACGCCCACGCCGCGCACGAGCGTGGTAGGGTTGCCGACGCCCATGAGGTAGCGAGGCTTGTGCTTAGGCATGTACTCGGAAACCAGCGGCGCCAGTGTCTCGAACATGGTCTCGTGGTCCTCGCCCACCGAGTAGCCGCCGATGCCATAACCCGGAAAATCGCCGCACTCCTCCAGATGACGCAGCGAGCGCAGGCGCAGGTCCAGGTGCATACCGCCCTGAACGATACCAAAGAGCGCCTGGTCATCGCGGGTATGAGCCTTATAGCAGCGCTCGGCCCACATGCTCGACAGCTCAACAGCGCGCTCAACGTAGGCGCGCGTGGCGGGATAGCCCGGGCACTGGTCGAGCTGCATGCAGATGTCGGAGCCGAGCTTCATGGCGATTTCCATGTTGTCCTCGGGCGTCCAGAACACGTGGCGACCGTCGTAGTCGTTGACGATAAAGCGCACGCCCTCGTCGGTGAGCTTGACGGCGTCGTTGTGGCTGAACACCTGGAAGCCGCCCGAGTCGGTGAGGATGGGGCCGTGCCAGTTCATGAACTTGTGCAGTCCGCCCAGCTCGGCGATGGTGTCCTCGCCGGGGCGCATGGACAGGTGGTAGGTATTGGCGAGCACGATCTGCGCGCCGAGCTGTTTGACGGTCTCGGTGGGAATGCCCTTGACGTTTGCCTTGGTGCCCACGGGCATAAAGATCGGCGTCTCGATATCGCCGTGCGGGGTATGCAGCACGCCGGCACGCGCGTGCGTGGTCGGGTCCTCGGCGATCAGGTCGAATTTAAAGAGGTTTTGATCCATAAACTGGAACTCCTTGGTTGCGGTTCATACGCAGACCATTATACGAGCAACCCGCAAGAAGCACCGACTCGACAGAAACTGGCGCGAGGAGGATACGGCAGGGACACGGCAAATGAGCGTGGATTTTTGGACGCTTACCGGATGAGCGTGGATAATCTCCCACTTTTGCCCAAAGCACAGCCCAAAAACGGGAGATTATCCACTTTCATTCTGCGGGCACTCATTTAAGTACGTTCCCGATGAGTGGAGCTATTTACCAGCCACGCCAACGCCGATGTTTTGGCAACGCCGATGTTTTGACAACGTCAGCGAGCGGTCACCAGGGCGAACAAATTGGCATGAAAAGAGGGCGGCATTGACCTTCTGGTCATGCCGCCCTCTTTGAATGACAAGTTGTCGCCCTGGTGACCGCGCAGCGTCGACCCGTTACGCGGTTTGGTAAAACCGCGTAACCCTACGGACGCTGGCCCATGCCGCCCTCGAGGGTGACGGTCTCGCCGTTCATATACTTAAAGTCGGGACCGCAGAGCTGAACGACGACGCGGCCGATTTCCTTCTCGACGTCGCCGTAGTGACCCGCCGGCGGCATGTGGACGTTGGCCTTGAACGCCTCGGGATAGGCATCCTGGAAGTTCTCGAGCGCGGCGGTCCAAGCAAGCGGGCAAACGATATTGACGTTGATGCCGTCCTTGCCCCACTCGTTGGCGGCAACGCGAGTCAGACCACGGATGCCCTCCTTGGCGGCGGCATAGCTGCACTGACCATAGTTGCCAAACAGGCCGGCGCCCGAAGCAAAGTTGACCACGGAGCCCTTGGTCTCCTTCAGGTGCGGGTAGGCCTTCTGCATGTACAGGTAGGTGGCATACAGACCGGAGTAAATGGCGAGGTTGAACTGGTCCATGGTGTGATCGGCGATCGTCACGCCCGAAGCGCTGGCCTGAGCATTGTTGACGACGGCGTCGATGCGGCCGAACTCCTCAATAGCCTTGTCGATGACGTTCTGGACGACGGCCTCGTTGTCCTGACCAGCCGAGACATCGGCCTGAACAGGCAGAACCTTGACGCCGTACTCGGCCTCGAGGGATTCCTTGGCAGCCTCGAGCTTGGCAACGTTGCGGCCGGTAATGACGAGGTTTGCGCCCTCCTTGGCAAAAGCGATATCGATACCGTAGCCGATGGAGCCAGCGGAGCCGTCCTTGAGCGTGGCCTTGCCGCCGCCGGTGACGATCACGGTCTTACCAGTGAAAAGTCCCATATAAAGTCCTTTCAAATCGCGACGGGCCTGCCCGTCGACTGCGCGCATCCAACTTCACGCGCCAAAAGCTGAAATGCAACTTTAGCGGGTTCAAGTGAAAAATAAAGCCCCTGGCAGGCGAACGGCGCAACGTCTTTCGGCGAAGGGAATGTCAAGTACAAACTGGATAAAGTGGCCGAGTTTTTGCTATCGACGCGAGCCATCGAACACGTTTTGAAACTTTGCTGCAGCGCGCGGGATGTCGGCGCGAGACTTTATCATAGGGTGACAAACAACGATGAGGAGCACATGCCTATGACAGACGAGCTGGACCCCCAGACTCAACAGCATATTGATGATTCCGCAGACGTCACTGCAGATGCCGACGCTGTGACCTGCGATGATATTGACCTCGACGGCCCATTCTTGGACGAAAGCGCTACGGCGGAAACCCCTGGCGCCGAAGATGCAGACGAGCAAAACGACGATGCGCCCGCTCAGGACGACCGCCCCGTACAGGATGCTGCTCCGCAAGCTGCGGGCCCTATCGAGGTTTCTTCGGAAGAAGAGCTCGACGCCGTCATGGACTCCATGATGGATGCCGTCAAAGCGATGAAAGACGCCGTGGCCGACGCTGACGTTGACGCCGAGGAAGAGGAGGCCGCCGAGGCAGCCTCGACCTTCGTACCCGGCGAGACTCCGGTTGCCGACCAGGGCAGCACCATGCCCTCGTTTCTGCAGCTCGAGCATCCCACGATTGGCACCGATGCGGTCGACCCGCACGCAGCAGGCTTTTCTGTGATCGAAGGCGGTACCGGCAATATCGCCGTGCCGCAGACTGCCGATGCGGACGCTGCCGACACCGCTCGCCCGACTGTCCCGCACTCCCCCGCCGCGAGCCGCGATCTGGGGACCGCTGTCTCGAACACTGCGAACGCCGTGGGCACCTTTATCGCCCAGGGCGCCTCGGCCATGCGCGAGATGAACGCCGCGAAAAAGGCACTTGCCGATGCCCGCGCCCACCTGGCCGAACTTGAGCAGCGCATTGCCGATCAGGCCGAGGAACTCGAGACGCGCCAGGATATCGCAGGCCGCTACGACCAGATCGTCGCCGACCAGCGCCAGGCGATTGCCACGGCCCAAAAGACTGCAGCGGTCGCCGAGATTGACCGTGATGTCCACGCCTCCAAAGCGACAGAGCTCAAGGGTCAGCTCGAACAAATGAAGACAGAGGATGACGCGACTGAGCTCCGCCTGAAGGCCGCGCTCGACGCCGTGGAGGCCCGCGAGGCGAGCTCACGCGAGACCGGCAACCGCCTCGTTCGACGTCTTGAGGATTCCAAGCGCATCCGCGACAAGGTGAAGGCAGAGCGAGACGCCGGCATTGCCGCCGCACAACAAACCGTCGACGCCACGCGCGCCCAGCTCGAGACGCTGCGTCATGAGTATGCCGAGCTGCAACGCAATCCCTCGGCAAATCCCGCCAACTATACGGTGCGCACCAGCGAGCTCTCGATGCAGATTTCCGACACGGCAGATGCCCTGCGTAAAGCCGAAGAAGATGTCCCGCGCATCACCGCCGACCTTGAGCACTCGCTTGCCGCAGCCGAGCAGGCCGTCGAGCAGGCTCAAGCCCCTATCGCCGACGCAAAACGCGCGCACCAAGCCGTGACGACCGAAGCCGATGCCGCGCGCGACGAGCTGCAGACGGCGAAGACCGCCGCCGCGACTCGTCAGCGCGAACTGCGCGAGAAGATCGCTGCCGAGGACAAGGCGCGCCGCGACCAGGAGCAGACCATCGCCAACGCCCAAGCAGATGCCGCACATGCACAGTCGATCATCGAACAGGCGACCGAGGTGCACGACCACCCAGAGATCACCGAGTCGCTTGCAGGGTCCTTGGCCCGAGACAATGCCGAACACACCGAGACCGAGCGAGAAGTCGCCCAGCTCGAGGCCACCGAGGACGCGGTGCGCGAGCGTACCCGCGACTCACGCATCAAATTCACCGGCGCCATCGTCTGCATCGTCGCCGTAGTTCTAGTGATCATCTTGATCTGGCTGTTCGCGAGCAAGTAACCACTCCCCAACGATTACAAGGACTGTCCCCAGGTGCCGGCAAAAAAGGAACGTCCCCAAGTGCCACCTAATGAGAGTGGATAATCTCCCACTTTTGACGAAGAAACACGCCTAAAACGGGAGATTATCCACTCTCATTCTGCAGGCACTCATTTAAGTACGTCCCCAATGAGTACCTGCCGATGCTTTGGCAAAGTCAGCGAAAACGCCCCTAAGCGAGCAAGGTGACGTGAAAGAGGGGGGCATTGACCTTCTGGTCATGCCCGACGATTGAACGTCAGATTGCCGCTTAGGGGGGTTTGCAGCGTCGGCCGGTTACGGCGTTTGTAAAACGCCGTAACCTACAAAATGAGCATCGCGTCGCCAAAGCTGAAGAAGCGGTAGCGCTCTTCGATAGCAGCGGCGTAGGCATCCATGATCTGGTCGCGGGTGGCAAGCGCGCTTACGAGCATCATGAGCGTGGAGCGCGGCACGTGGAAGTTCGTGATCAGCGCGTCGACCACGTGATAGGTCGAGCCGGGCATGAGGTAGAGCTGCGTCGTAGCGTTCTCGCGCGCCACGATGTCGCCGCGGCCGAGCGTATCGGCCCCATCCTCGCGGCCCTCAAAATAGCGCGCCGTCACGGCCGGATCGGACACCGGTGCCTCAGCGTCAAAGGCGCTCTCGAGCGAGCGCACCGCGGTGGTGCCGACGGCGATCACGCGGTGCCCCTCGGCCTTCGCCTTATGCACGGCGTCGACAACCTCCTGCGACACGTGGTAGCGCTCGGTGTGCATGACGTGCTGCGTGGGGTCGTCCTCCTCCACCAGACGGAAGGTATCAATACCCACCTCGAGCTCGACGGCGGCAAACTTCGCGCCCTTGGCCTCGATAGCGGCCATGAGCTCGGGGGTAAAGTGCAGACCCGCCGTAGGAGCGGCAGCCGAGTGCTCCTCCTTCATGGCGTAGACGGTCTGGTACTTCTCGGGATCGCCCTCGTAATCGGTAATGTAGGGCGGCAGCGGCACGTGACCGGCAGCATGAATGGCCTCGTCGAGCGTGCGCGGCTCGCCGGCGGCATTGCAGCCGGCCGGCTCAAAGCGCACCAGACGGCCTCCGCGGCTATCGGTGACAAAGTCGATGACCTCGGCCGTCAGCACCACGGGAGCCCCCTCGGGCGCATGGGCGCCACCGGCGCGATACTCAATCTGAGCACCGGGCTTCAGGCGCTTACCCGGCTTGACCAGGCACTCCCAAACATGGCCGAGCGGATCCACGTCCTCGCGGCGCTTGAGCAGCAGCGTCTCGACCACGCCGCCCGAGCCCGTCTTGCGACCGATCAGGCGGGCCGGCATCACACGCGTCTTGTTGATGACGAGCACATCGCCCGGCTCGATATAGTCGATAATGTCGCGGAAGATGCGGTGCTCAACGGTACCGCCGTGCTCCAGCGGCTTCCCCGCCTGGGAGCCTTTGCGATCCACCACCAGCAGGCGGCAGGAGTCGCGCGGCTCGGCAGGAGCCTGGGCAATCAGTTCCTCAGGAAGGTTGTAGTCAAAATCATCGGTACGCATAGACACGTCGGATACTCCTTATATAGCTAAAGTCCGCTCTACATCCTAGCAGGCTGACGTCCCAAACGAACTACTTTTTGGCGGCTTTGCGCTCGTCGCGGATGCGGGCGCGATCCATGGCCGCCTCGACCGCCGAGAAACGGCAGCCGCAGTAATTCTGCCGATACATGCCCAGCTCACGCGAACGGCGCGTAGCCTCGGGATAATACGGGCGAAAATCGCGAATCACCGGGGTGAGACCGCGGGCGGCAGCCAGACGCTCCAAAACATCATTGCAGGTGTCGAACAGCTGATACGGCGAGACGGCGAGCGTCGTACCCACATATTCAAACCTGCGCTCCTGGGCAACGCGGCATGCCTCGGCCAAGCGCAAGGCATAGCACGAGCGACAGCGACGGGGCCGATCGGCACCCAGCGGGGCCACGCCGGCCTCCCAGCGCTCGCGGTCCTCCCCCGCCTCGATGAGCTCGATGTCGCCATCGGCACACCACCGGCGCAGCTCGTCCAGACGCCGCCGCCATTCATCGCGCGGTTGAATATTGGGATTGGTCCAGCAAATCGTGGGCTCAAACCCCTCCTCGCGCAGCAGGCGAACCGGCTCAAGCGAGCATGGTGCACAGCACGCATGCAGCAACAACGACTTCATCGACATCCCCGTCCCAGAAAACTCACCCCGACATCATGGCAGCTAAAATAGCCCCGTCCCAAAAAGACTACTTTGCGAAAAAGCGCACGCCAAAGGACGTATCCTCGCAGGCGACGATACGGCGGTCGCGCAGAATGGTCCGCACGTAATACCAATCACCCACACAGCCCGACAAGTGCAGACCAGCCGCCAGGTAGCACAGCAGCGGATAGTCCGAGAACGCAAACCCCAGGGCAAACGCTGTCGTCACAACAACCGTCGGCGCCAGGCAAACCGCCATGTACCGCCGGCGCGAATACACAACGCCCTCGGCGCAGGCATAGATCATCGCCGTCTCGCGATTCGCCCCAAAGGTCACCTGCGCGCCCGCAGGCGCCAGCAGCTTAAAAAACACCGCATGCACCAGCTCGTGCACGGCAAACGATGCCATTGAGACCGCAGCCAAGCCGACTATCCAGCCCACGACAGCCATCCAGCCGCCCGCCTCAGCCGCGTCCAAGTCCGCAGGCCCGCCCAACAGCATAAACACCGGCACCAGGCACACGGCAAACACTGCGATCACGGCCATCCCCCACACGAAGCAAGCGTGTAGAAAATCCTCGTCCTCAAACGCATGTATGTTGGAAATCTCATTCATAGCATCTTAGGATAGCGCCCCTGCCACGCACCCGCCCGCATGTGCGATAATGTCGAACGATATGCACGAATTGACCACCGCGCCGCCGAACCCCGTGCCCGGCCGCGCTCTTACCTATATGCGAAGGAGTCCCATGGCATCCAAATACTCCATGAACGACCGTCCCAGCTGGCCGCGCCGCGCCATCGTTACCGCCGGCGAGCCCTACGGCAACAAGGGTCTGCACTTTGGCCACGTCGGCGGCGTCTTTGTCCCGGCCGACTTCTTCGCCCGCTTCCTGCGCGACCGCCTGGGCCGCGAAAACGTCATCTTCACCTCGGGCACCGACTGCTACGGTTCGCCCATCATGGAGAGCTACCGCAAGCTCAAGGAGAACGAGGGCTACGACAAGTCCATCGGCGAGTATGTCGAGTCCAATCACTCCCGCCAGGCCGCGACCCTCAACAACTACAACATCAGCTGCGACATCTACGGCGGCTCGGGTCTTGAGCCGGCTGCGCAGATTCACAACGAGGTAACCGCCGAGATTATCGAGCGCCTGCACGAGCAGGGTACTATCTCAAAGCGCTCCACGCTGCAGTTCTACGACGCCAAGGCCGGCACGTTCCTCAACGGCCGCCAGGTGATCGGCCGCTGCCCCATTCAGGGCTGCAAGTCCGAGAAAGCCTATGCCGACGAGTGCGACCTGGGTCACCAGTTTGAGCCCGAGGAGCTCATCGCGCCCAAGAGCCAGCTCACCGGCGAGGTGCCCGAGCTGCGCCCGGTCGACAACCTCTACTTCGACCTTCCGGCCTACCTCGACTTTATGAAGACCTACACCGCCAAGCTCGCCCAGAACCCGCAGGTTCGCTCCGTGGTCTCCAAAACCATGGAAGAGTGGCTGCTGCCGGCACAACTCTATATTCAGAACAAGTTCCGTGAGGCTTTCGACGCCGTCGAGGACCAGCTGCCCGAGCACACCGTGCTGGAGCCCGAGGGCAACAAGAGCAGCTTTACCGTCACCTTCCCCAGCTGGAAAGAGCGCGACGACGCCCACGCGGTGCTCGCCAACGGCGGCGTGCGCTTCCGCAGCGGTAAGGCGCTCGTGCCCTTCCGCATCACCGGCAACATCGGCTGGGGCGTTCCGGTGCCCGAGGTCGACGGCGTTTCCGACGTCACCTGCTGGTGCTGGCCCGAGAGCCTGTGGGCGCCCATCAGCTACACCCGCACCGTACTCGCACGCGATGCCAAGGCCGCCGGCGTGACCGAGGGTGTCGCCGCCCAGGATGCCGCCCTCATGGGCGAGCCCGCCGCCGATTCCACGCAGGTCCCCGCGCCCGCCTACCAGCACAGCTCACTCGACTGGCGCGACTGGTGGTGCTCGGACGACGCACAGATCTACCAGTTCATCGGTCAGGACAACATCTACTTCTACTGCATCGCGCAGACCGCCATGTGGGAGGCCCTGGGTTGGGACCTCACGCAGAGCACCGTCAGCGCCTGCTACCACCTGCTCTACATGGGCAAAAAGGCCAGCTCGTCCTCGCAGACGCCTCCCCCGCCGGCAGACGACCTGCTCAATCACTACACCTGCGAGCAGATGCGCGCGCATTGGCTGTCGCTCGGCCTGTCCGAGAAGCCGGTGAGCTTTAGCCCCAAGGCATACGACACCCGCGTGACCGGCAAGGACAAGGACGGCAACGAGGTGCGCGCCTGCGACGACAAGCGCGTTATCGACCCGGCCCTTAAGGAGAGCGCGCTGCTGACCGGCGTGTTCAACCGTCTGGCCCGCAGCTGCTTCTACGGCGTCGCCGTCAAGGAAGGCGACGAGAGCCCCTACCGCAACGGCTGCATCCCCGCCGGTGCCGCTTCTGACACCGTGGTCGAAGCCGCCCAGCAGGCAGCCCTCGCCTTTGAGCAGGCCATGTACAAGTTCGAGACGCACCGCGCGCTTGCCGTGTGCGACGACTACCTGCGCGCCGCCAACAAGCGCTGGAGCGACGCCTCCAAGGCCGCCAACAAGCTCGAGGGCGAGCCGGCCAATGCCGCGATGACGCAGGCCCTTGTCGACGCCTTTACCGAGCTGCGCGTGGCGACCGTCCTGATGCACGGTATTGTGCCGGCCGGCTGCGAGCTCATCTGCGAGTACTTCGACGTCGACCCGGTCGCTTTCTTTAGCTGGGATAACATCTTTGCCTCCACGGACGAGTTCGTGGAGATCCTGGGCGAGAAGCCCGGCGAGCACCGCGTGAAGCCGCTGCCCCCGCGCTTCGACTTCTTCAGCAAGCACGAGAGCCAGTACTAAAGCACGCCAGCAGCGGCGTGTCCGGAAAGTAGTCAATTTGGGGTGGGAAGGAAAGACGGATGTCCAAGCCGCGTCGTCGTAAGCAAAAAAAGCCGGTTAAGCCCGAGCTCAAGCTTAGGCAGTTTGCTGCTACTGAGCTTTCCGACCAGCTTGCCGCCCTTCCCTGCGCTGCCGACCTGCCACGCTTTATGGTCGACACGGTCGCCGGCGCCTATGCGCCCGCCGATGCCGAGCTCATGATCGAGGGCTTCGGCGCCGCGGCCACACGCCCGGTCACACTGCGCGCCAACACGCTCAGGGCGACCGCCGAGGACATCGCTGCGGCGCTCGATGCCGCCGGCATCGCCCACAACCCCGTCGCCTGGTACCCAGACGCCTTTATCCTGCCCGAGGCCCAGGTTTCCGATCTGTGGGACCTCGACATCTACCGCGACGGCAAGATCTACCTGCAGAGCTTGTCGTCCATGATGCCGCCGCTGGTCCTGGGCGCACAGGCAGGCGAGGACATCCTGGACATGTGCGCAGCCCCTGGCGGCAAGACGACGCAGATCGCCGCCCTCACGCAGGGGCAGGCGCACCTTACCGCCTGCGAGATGAGCATTCCCCGCGCCGAGAAGCTCGAAGCCAACCTCCACCGCCAAGGCGCAAAAAACGTGCCCGTCATGCGCACCGACGCACGCGAGCTCGACGAGTTCTTCCGCTTTGACCGCATCCTGCTCGACGCTCCCTGCACCGGCACGGGCACCGTCATCAGCGGCAACGAGAAAAGCCTGCGCGGCCTGACCGAGCAGCTGCTCGTCAAATGCGCCCGCTCGCAGCGTGCGCTTCTGGACCGCGCCATGGGAGCCCTCAAACCGGGCGGCACGCTCGTCTATTCGACTTGTTCGATCTTGCCGCAGGAAAACGAGGACGCCCTGCAAGAAGCCCTCGACAAGCATATGGACTGCGAGCTCATCCCCCTCGACGGCACGCCAAGCGAAAGTGAGGCACGCCGTGCCCAGGAAGCTGGTGAGGAGCCGCGCATCGAGTCCAACGCCCTGACCGAGGCCATTGCCGCGGGTCAGGTATCGGCCATCGCCAACGGCCTGCCCGGCACGCTCACCATTCCGCCCAGCCGCGAATTTGAGGGCTTCTACATTGCCCTGATCCGAAAACGCAGCTAGCGCACGGATCCAAAACTCAACAAGCTATCTCCGTGCGCGTTTGCCCTGCTGGTCGCGATGCTGTTTAAGCATCGTGCGCTCCTTGCGTTCGGCCCTTTTGCCCTTAATGGCCGTGACCACAAAGTAGATGACCGCGGCGGCTACGATTGCGCCCACGCATAGGCCAATCGAGCCCAACATTGCCGAAAATTCCATACCGCGTCACCTCTCTTTTAAACGGGACTTTCAAGATAGCACCTCGATCACCGCCACCACAGCTCCTTCACGTTCGCCGCCCTTCGGTCTAACGGAGGACGCGGCGGGGAAAAATCAACTCGTCAAACGATTTAGCAAGCACAACGCTGCCGGCACCCTGCCGGCCGTCATCACATAGAATCGAGCCTCCATGGATACCCTCAACGATCTAAACGAGCGCGTCGACGCCTTCGTCGGCACCAGCTCCTTCGACACGCCTGCCGCGGCAAACGACCAAGCTCCCATCGATGTGCCCGCCGAGGTTCACGAGGACATCGTCGCCTCGGTCGATTTCTCCGAGGTCGAGCTCGCAGACGAGTTCACCGAGCCCCAGGTAGCCGTCACGCCCAACGGCCTGCTCCCTATGGAGCCCCTGCCCATCGACGGGCGTTTGCGCAAGGCGGCCCTCCGCATGCCCGACGAGATCGAGGAGGCCAGCGGCTTCACGCTCTTCGGCCGCCGCATCAAGTCGCTCATTTACACCACTGATGTCGCGGTTATCCGCAACTCCAACGCCGATGCCGTCTTTGCGGTCTACCCTTTCACGCCGCAGCCCGCCATTACGCAGGCGCTGCTGACCGTCGCCGAGTGCCCGGTCTTCGTAGGCGTGGGCGGTGGCACCACCACCGGCAAGCGCTCCGTTCAGATGGCAGCCGTCTCCGAGATGCAGGGTGCGGCGGGCTGTGTGGTCAACTCCCCCGCCACCGCCGAGATGGTCGAGCACATCACCAACATCGCCGACATCCCCGTCATCGCCACGGTCGTACGTTGCGACGACGATGCTCACGCCAAGGTGCGCGCCGGCGCCAAGATTCTTAACATCGCCGCTGGCAAAAACACGCCGCAGGTCCTGCGTGAACTGCGCGAGCACTATCCCAACCTGCCGCTCATCGCGCCGGGCGGCAAGACGCCCGAGAGCATCCGCGAGACCATCGCCGCCGGTGCCAACGCCATCATCTGGACACCGCCTTCGGCCCAGCAGCTACAGACCGACATGATGCAGCGCTACCGCAAGATGAAAGAAGACGCCACGCCTGTCATCTCGCACGACGATGTGCCCATTATCGACCAGGTCGCCGCCGCCGAGGTCAGCCAGGTCGAGAACATGAATCCCGACGTGCCGATTCCCGACGAGGTTATCGAGCGCGTCGCTTCGATCCACGATCATATCGAGGAGCGTCGCGCCAACCGCGGCCTCAAGCCGTCACTGCACGGCTTCTTCTTCCGCGGAAAGAAACGCTAGCAAAACATCTTGGCCCGCCCCACAAACGTGAGGCGGGCCGTTTTCGTTTGAGCAATCATGCAGCGATGTGATGGGGCAAATTAATCCACGCGCTTGTCGCCCATAAAGAAGAGCGCCACCGTGCCAGGTCCGGTATGCGAGCCAATCAGAGTACCGATGTTATTGATCTCAATCTTGCCTTTAAGCTGCGGAATCTGTTCCTCGATCAGCGCCGCAACTGCCTCGGCATCCTCGCGGCACGCCGAGTGCGACATGACGCACTTACCCGAATAATCCGCACCGTCCTGCACGTGTGCCATCATGGTCTTAGCCATCTCGGAAATCGCGCGCTTCTTAGTGCGAATCTTCTCACGTGGCGACAGCCCACCTTCGCAATCGACCGTCATAAGCGGGCAAATCTTAAGCGCCGTGCCGATGATCGCGCTCGCGGCCGAAATGCGACCGCCGCGCAGGTAGCTCGACAGATCGGTCGAGAAGAACCAGTGGTGCAGGTTGAGCTTGTGCTCCTCGATCCAAGCGGCCGTCTCGTCGAGTGACGCCCCGCTATCGCGCACGTCGGCGGCATATTCCAGCAACAGGCCAAAGCCCGAAGACGCCGCCAGCGAATCGATGACGCGCACCTTGCCGCCCTGGGGATAGCGATCCGCGAGCATCTGCGCCGCAACGCAGGCCGATCCATACGTGCCCGAAATACCCGATGACAACGTCAGGTGCAGCACGTCTTTGCCCTCGGCAACAAACGGCTCCCAAAACTCCTCGTACTCACCCACGCTCACCTGAGACGTCTTGGGCATGGCGCCCGCGGCAATCTGGGCAAAAAACTTGTCCGGCGTAATCGACTGATACAGATCGTCCGTATAGACAACATCGTCGATCTCGTAATGAAAACACACGACAGGGATATTGCGCGACGCAAAGAACTCACGGGTTCGGTCGGCGGCGGATTCACAGGTCAGGACAAAATCACTCATATGAGGCTCCTTACTCATTGCTGCGCAAATTATCGCACAGTGAGCCTACATACGGTACATATGTCCACTATTTACCAAATCGAACCAAAAATAGCGAACATCTTTACCACCATCGTCTCCACCGGCCCCACGCATAAATATCTGAGAAAACACCCTCTGTCGTCTCCACTCAACCGCCATATCTACCTCCACTAAATCGATTTACCAAACCGTTCGGCTAACAATTCGGCTGCCCATCCCCAATCGAAACAAAAGCGGCGCATACTGATAAACGTTTTACGCTGTTTATCAGTTTTACCAGCCCTATCGGAAGGTGTTTCATGGTCGCATTCGATCGCAATCCGCAAGACTTCAAGTATCTGCGCCTGCTGTCGAGACAGTTTCCCACCGAGCAATCCGCGTTTACCGAGATCATCAACCTCTCGGCCATCCTCAACCTGCCCAAAGGCACTGAGCATTTTATGAGCGACGTGCATGGCGAGTACGAAGCCTTTATGCACATCCTCAACAACTGCTCGGGCGTCGTGCGCGAGCATGTCGACGAGATTTTTGGCGAAACGCTCTCCTTTGACGAGAAGGGCGAGCTGTGCACGCTCATCTACTACCCGCGCGAGAAGATCGAGCTGGTCCGCAGCCAGCGCGAGGACTCGCCCACCTGGTACAAGACGATGCTTGACCAACTCATTATGGTTGCCCGCTCGCTTTCGAGCCGTTATACGCGCTCCAAGGTGCGTAAGGCCATCCCACGCGATTACGCCTATATCATCGACGAGTTGTTGCACACGCACCCGGACGAGAACAACTATCGCGTGCGCTATCACGAGCGCATCGTGGAGTCCATCCTGGAGACCGCAAGCGCCGACGACTTTATCGAGTCGCTTGCCTCGCTCATCAAGCGCCTGGCCGTCGACCACCTGCACCTGGTGGGCGACATCTTCGACCGCGGTGGCGGCGCGGCCAAGATTATGGACCGCCTGCTCACCTACCATTCACTCGACATCCAGTGGGGCAACCACGACCTGCTGTGGATGGGCGCTGCGGCCGGTGAGCCCGCCTGCATCGCCACGGTGCTGCGCAACAACCTACGCTACGACAACTACGAGATCCTGGAGAACGACTACGGCATCTCGCTGCGTGAGCTTGTCGCCTTTGCCGATGCCGCCTACACCGCCGGTGAGCCCATCACCCCGCTGATCAAGGCCATCAACGTGCTGCTCTTTAAGCTCGAGGGCCAGATTATCCAGCGCCACCCCGAGTTCGATATGACCGACCGCCTGCTGCTCGACAAGATCGATCACGACGCCGGCGCGGTCACGCTCGCCGACGGCAGCGTGTGGCAGCTCACGACCAATGACTTCCCCACCGTCGACCCGGCGGACCCCTATTCGCTCACGCCCCAAGAGCAGCACATCATCGACAAGCTCGTGTCCGAGTTTGTCACCGCCGATCACCTGCATCGCCATATCGATTTCCTCTATTCCCACGGCTCGATGTACAAGGTCGCCAACGGCAACCTGCTGTTCCATGGCTGCGTGCCGCTCAACGAAGACGGCACCTTTAGCAGCATGAACTGCCTGGGCACCTGGCACGCTGGCCGCGATTATCTCGATTTTTGCGACCACATCGCCCGCCGCGCCTGGCGCGTGGGCGACCGCGACGCTCTCGACTGGATGTGGTACCTGTGGATTGGCTTTAACTCACCCGCCAGCGGACGCCTGGTGCGCACCTTTGAGCGCGCCTATATCGCCGATAAGAGCACCTGGGTCGAGCCGATGGACCCGTACTTTACGCTTACCAAGTCGCCCTCGGTCTGCAATGACATCATGCGCGAGTTTGGCGTCGCGCCCATGGCATGCTCACCGACCGGTCACATCATCAACGGCCACACGCCCGTCAAGACCACCAAGGGCGAGCAGCCCATCCGCGCCGAGGGCAAGCTGCTGGTCATCGATGGCGGCTTCTGCCGCGCCTACCACCCCAAGACGGGTATCGCCGGCTATACGCTCATCTCGAGCTCGCGCGGCTGCCGCCTCAAGTCGCACCGGGCCTTTACGACGGTTGCCGAGGCACTCACGCGCAACGTGGACATCGAGAGCGAGACCAACCGTTTTGACCAAGCAGACCGTCGCCGCATGGTGAGCGACACCGATTCCGGAGCCAAGATCCGCAGCCAGATCCAAGACCTGCGCCAGCTGCTCGATGCATATAGAAACGGTGCTATCGAGGAGCGCGCCTAGCACCACCCGTGGGGATTGGCTAAACTTGCTGAGTTTATCATCCCCACGGCGTCCCGGCGCCACCCTAAGGCAGGTACCATGCAGAAGCTCCTTGCGCAGATCATGAAGTTTGGCGTCGTCGGCATCGTCGCCACGGTCATCGACTTTGGCATCATGAATCTGCTCCACTACGGTCTGGGCCTTAACATCCTAATCGCCAACACCAGCGGCTTTATCATCTCACTCATCTTTAATTACGTCGCCAGCATGAAGTACGTGTTTGCGCACAAGGAAGGCATGAGCCGCCGCCGCGAGTTCATTATCTTTGTCGTGCTGTCCGTGATCGGCCTGGCACTCAACGACGGTATCGTGTTGACACTCAACGCCGGCCTGGGACTCGAGGCCAATATCGCCAAGATCTGCGCCACCGCGCTTGTCATGGTCTACAACTTTGTGACCCGAAAGATCTTCCTGGAAGGCGATGAGACCAAGTAACTCGCAACCTTACAGCTTTACAATGTCCACGGATGACGCGCGTCAAGCGCTGTGTTGTTCGTGGGCTTTGCTCGTTTACGAGCAAATTTTCAACGTTTGCGGATTAGCTCTTGAAAATTTGGCGAGTTCGTATAGTTCTTGGCAAAGACCTTACGTTTCCCTTGCAAAAGCTCTAAAGTATCCTCTGCTCGATTCATCAACGCATTGGATGTGATTACGTGCGCAAGGCGCTGGCACAACCTCATACCAAGCAGTTCCTCAAGTTTGCCGTCGTGGGTCTTATCTCCTTTGGCATCGACTGGGGTATGCTCATTGCGCTTGTCGAGCTGTTCCACCTCGATTTTTTGATGAGCACCACGGTTTCGTTCATCACGTCCGTCGTGGTCAACTACTGGCTCAGCATGAAGTACGTGTTCGACCATCGCGAGGGCATGAGCCGCAAGCGCGAGTTCACGATCTTCACCATCCTGTCGGTGATCGGCCTGGGCCTCAACGACCTGTACATGTTTGTGGGCGTCACGTTTTTGAGCATCGGCTACCAGGCCATGAAGGCCATCGCCACGTTCCTCGTCACCTGGTACAACTACTTCAGCCGCCGCTTCTTCCTCGAGGGCGCACGGTCGTAGTCGATTCACTATTTGCTTGAATGTATAACCGGTTGGAATTCCCATTCCAACCGGTTTTTTGTTTGTCGAGAGACCCGGCGAACCAGTCCCATTCGCATGAAAAACGGGCGGCCCGGATGTTTGTCCGAACCGCCCGTCTGGCGCGCTATGTCGAGGCCTCTAGCCTGTTACGTAATACCAGACCACGTTGTCGCTATTGGAGAGAACGTAGTTGCTGCAGGCCGTCATGGGCGTTGCGCCGTTGACGGAGTACATCCAGCCGCTCGTGCCGCCGTACTGCTTCTCGGCCAAACCACCAATCGCGGAGACATACGTGCCGTACGACGAGCCATGTGCGCTGACAGAAAGGCCCAGCGCGCACAGGGCATCGTAGACGGTAGCGCCTTCGTTAAAGGTAAAGGTGCCACCAGAAGACACAGGATTGCCCACGGCGCTCGATGTGACCGAAACCGTCACCGTAACGTAGCTGGACTCCTGCGAGCCGCTCTGGCCGCCCGAGGAGGCGTTTCCGCCATTAGAGGATGAGGCTCCATCAGACGACTGGCCACCGCCCGAAGAAGCACCGCCAGACGCATTGGAAGTATCACCGGCTCCCGTATTTTGGGCAGCGGATTTATCGCCAGACTTCTTGCCGTCCTGGTCCTCGGACTTCTTGTTATCCGAGTTCTTGTCCGATTCCTTGTTTGAAGACTCGGAATCGTCCTTGGACTTGGACTCATCAGAATGCTTGGACTCATCTTTTGCGTCATTCGATGACTTGGAATCCTTGGAACTGGCCTCGCCCGAAGTCGTAGTCGAGCCAGACACCTTGGTGTCCTTGGTGACGACGCTCTCCCCCGTCACGGTCTGAATGATCCAGTCGATGGACCAGGCACCGCTCTCGGAAGGATGGACGAAACCCAGCGAGACGACGATCAGAATGGTGCACGCGGCAGTCAGGACGCCGAGGAGCGTCTTGCGACGAGGGGCGGACGCCGCCGAAGCGGCGCCCTGTTGCTTTGCTTCGTCGAACTGAATGAACGAGGAATCTGGTTGCTTGGGGTCAGCGTCCTTGGATTTATTGGACACAGCCCTCACCTACCGACGTTTGGTGAACACGAACACGCCGACGATGGCGAGGCCGATGACGCCGGCGGCAACGCCAACAATGGCGAGCGGGTTGGTGCCAGTCTCCTGCTCGGAAGCACTAGAGGACTTCTTAGCAGTGGTCGTGGAAGCAGCACCCGTATCGGACTTGGAATCGGACTTCTTGTC
Source organism: Collinsella sp. AM20-15AC (assembly GCF_003471405.1). Classification (NCBI taxonomy): domain Bacteria; kingdom Bacillati; phylum Actinomycetota; class Coriobacteriia; order Coriobacteriales; family Coriobacteriaceae; genus Collinsella; species Collinsella sp. AM20-15AC. Next base: position 15,653 of record NZ_QRJA01000012.1, on the reverse strand, counting down.
GGACTTGCTGTCCTTCTTGTCAGACTTCTTGTCAGACTTCTTGTCGTCCTTCTTATCGGACTTATCGGTGTCCTTCTTGTCGGACTTGTTGTCCTTGGTCTCGGTCTTGGTTGACACTGTCGTCTTGGTCACCGGCTTCTGACCCGGGGCGATAGCGCCACCGGCCTGCTGGCCCTTCGTGCCGGAGCCAGAACCCGTGCCAGTGCCGGCACCAGCACCGGAACCGTTACCAGCGCCACCATTGCCGCCATTGGAGCCAGAGCCGCCATTGCCGCCAGGGTTAACAGCATTCTTGGTCCACTTGGCATACAGCGTCAGATCGACCGTCACCGGCGCGATAAAGTCATACGCCTGCGTGCAAGCCTCATCGGTATACCAACCGCTGAAAGTATAGCCATCGCGCGTCGGATCGGCCGGCTTGACCAGCTTGCCATCGGCCGTAGTCACAAACTTAGTGTCGCAAGCAGACCCGCCGTTGGAATTAAAGGCAACCGTCCAAGACTCAACAGCCCCGAGCTTGAACAGCATGCCCGAATCATTGATGTAGTAGAGGTTGCCAGAAGCATCGGCAATGACCGGAGAGTCACAGTATTGGTAATGGCCGGCCGCATCATAAATCTGCGTCGCCTCTGCGTCGCCGAGCGTATAGCGATACACGCCACCACCAGCAGAGTAGTTGACGTAATCCTTGCTATCCGCGCTGTTCACGGTGAAGTACACGTAGGTCTTGCCGCCCTGAACACTCACCAGCGGAGTAGCAGCAATACCGTTGAGGCCAGCCGGCAGCGCCTTGCCGTCGGCAGCAGCGACCATCGTGGTCTTACCCGTCTTCAGGTTATAGAGAACCAGAGCAGAGCCCTTAGCCGTCTGTCCGCCGACAATCAGATTGTCACCAGACACCGCAGGGGCGCTCAGATTATTCGTAAGGCCCAGATCAACCGTCTTCTGTTCACTCAGCACGCCCTTTGCCGAAAGCGAAATCACATGGAGCATTCCGTCGTGCGTCATCTGATAGAAGGTCGAACCATTGGACGGATCGGCAATGCAATCGGCATTTGCGACAGCGCCGAGCTTCATGGTCGAAACGACATCGCCCGTCGTCTTATCAATGCACTTAAGCGTGCCCGCGCTCGTAGGAACAATGGTGTACTTATCCGTCAGCGCAGCACCAGTCCAATAATAGCCCTCGGAAGGGTCAATGTTCTGCCAAGAGACTTCGCCCGTGGCAATCTTGATACGCTTCAGGGAGCCGTTGCCGTAGGTCGCGTTGTAGTTCTCGTCATACGAAATATCGACCGTACCAACATAGATGTACTCGCCATCCGAAACCACGGTGCAGGAGCTCTGCGTCAAGTCCGTCAAACCAGGCGTCAGCCACTTGCAGATCAGCTTGTCCGCAGTAATCGCCTGGACCGCACCGCCGTTGAGCGGAACGATGATAAGGCCATTGGCATAGATCGGACGAGAGGTATAGCTCACCTTGGAGGCAAGCGGCGCAGAGGCAACCTTTTTACCCGTGGACGAATCGATCTTAATGAGCTCGTTCTCGGTCGCGATGTACACAAAACCGTTAGCAATGACAGGCTCGCTGCAGTTGGCATACTGCTGACCAGACTCGGCCTTCCAATCGAAGGCCCACTTAAGACCGGCGGCCTGCGCAGGCGTCTTGGCGTCCGTAACGGACGTACCGTTGCCGCTGTTGCCGTAGCCGGCCCACTCGGCATCCCAATCAGGAGTCGTCGCACTCGGGTCCACGACAATCTTGTCGGGATCGGGCATGGGCGAATCGTCGGTGGTATAGGCAAGCGTAACCTTATCGCCGCTCTTGAGCGTAATCTGGTTGGCGCAGAGTAAGGAGGGCTCTCCATTGATATACAGGTGCCAAGATTTATTGGTCGCAGCATCCCAGGCATACGGCTTGTGATCGAACGGCGAGTTGATGGAATTGAGGAACCAGTACTCACCACTCTGGGAGCCGTTGTACGTAACGCCCTTGGCCTTCAGGACCGTCTCAATAAGGTTCTGGGCAGTAGAGCCTTCGGGCAAAGAAACACTGCTTGCCGAGCCCCAGCAAGTATTGTTGCCGTTGACATCGGGGCCGACAACATCGACAGACCCAAGAACCTGACCGGGGAGGGCATCGGCGTCAGCGCCATACATAAAGGTGACGGCGTCGCCCTCTTGGAGCTCGTAGTTGCCGGCACCGACCGTGGCGGACTTGCCATTTACATAGAATTGCCAATAACTGCGGGTCGCAGGATCATACTTATAGGTCTTACCGTCAAGCGGCGATTTAATGCCGCTGAGGTACCAGCCCCAAGACTCTTCACTAGCAACGAGATCAAGACCAGTCTGCTCCAGCAGATCCTTGGCAGTAGAGCCCGCCTTGAGACTCATCTGACCCGTCGAAGCCCAAACCTGCTGCTTGCCGTCCTTGTCCTCACCGAGGACCTGAACGGAAGCATGGACAGAATCGGAGGGCAACTGGTCGCCCCAGCCACCGTAGAACCACGTAACGGTATCGCCAGCATGAATGGTGACATTGTCTGCCGTGCAGTCGCTCGACTTGCCGTTGATGAACAGCTGCCAATAGGTCGAATAATCGAGCGGCTTACCCAGCTCAACGCCGTTGTACTTAAGGCTCAGAATGAAGGAGCCCGCAACAACGGCATCGATGTCATTCGCCTCGAGCGCGACCTTCGTAAGGTCAAGTGCGTTCGAGCCGGACGTCACCACATACTGCGCGTTATCGACCCAAGTCTGAGTCTTGCCCTGGGCATCGCGACCAATGACGGTCACATTTGCGGCAACCTGGTCCTTAACGACAGGGGACGAGCTACCAGCCGTATAGGCAAACTCAATCTTCTGCCCCTGGGTGAGCTTGACGCCGCTCGCGCCAACCGAGGAAGACGCGCCGTCAACAAACAGCTGCCAGTAGGCATAAGTCGCCGGATCGAAGGCAAGCGTGCGGCCATCGCTCGGGGACGTGATGCTTTCGAGGTAAAAACCGTATGCCGTGTTCGGATCGTATTTCGCCTTGAAGCCCACCTTCTGCTGCAGCTTAACGAAGGCGTCCGCAGCCGTCGCGCCCTCGTCGAGCTTGAGTTGCGTAGGTGCCACCCAGGTCTGAGCCTTGCCGTCGGCATCGATGCCGATAATCGAGAACGAGACCTCGACTTGCTTCTTGGCGACATCGCCGGTTTCTGTCGGGTTCTCTGTCTGGACGGCAGTCGCGGCGGCAGATCCTGCTTGGCCAGCGGCTACCGTCGAAGACTGCTCACTCGCGGCAGGGTTCTCCCCCGTCGCCGAGCCTTCGTCGCCAGCTGCCGCCCCTGTTGTGGCGGCACTAGCTGCGGGCGCGCTCCCAGAATCTGAAACCTCGGCGCCGCTCTGCTCGGCGGCACCGCCCGCAAGCGCTGCGTCCTCGCCCGGCGTCGCAGCCTGAGCCACAGCCTCGGCAATGCCCTCGGCGCCCTCGGCCCACAACTGAGCCGGCGTGGTGCCAAAGGCCATCGCAAAGGCCAGGAATGCCACCAGGCCGCGCTTGGCTACACCGCGTGCAATCGCGCCACGGCGATGCAACGAGGCGCGCTCGCGCTCGTCCTCAAACATATCCATTTGTCCCCCATTGTCTGTACTTGGAGCGTTGCCTTGAGGCTGCCCCACGTCATCGCGCATGTTGCGCTCGAGTTCCCCCATCGGGATCTCTCTTCCCTCCAGAGCCCTATGCACACCGGCAGCATACGCCGCAGCCGCGTACAAGATGGGAGGCGATCCGACTTAACCTTACCGACCCGGGCGCGCCGTCCGATCTGCGACGCGACCATCCCGGGCCAAGAGGAATTACGGTTACTGGTACAGCCGGGGACTTACACCCCGATTCTCCCAAACGCGCAGGAAAACCGCGCATTCGTGCGTCTCCGCACCACCATCTAGGCCATCGATTATTACTGTCGATATGGTAGCACGCAAAAGGGCCCCGCACACAGGCGAAGCCCAAGGTACAAGCTATGGTTTGCGATAGAAAAGGGCGGGGATGAAGTGCCGAGCAAAATAACCCGTTTCCCCGACCCCGGGAAATCGCTAACGCTTACCGCCGTGGCTATTGCGCCAGATCTCGCGGCCCAGCATCAGTGCCAGCGCCAGCGCGCTCACGTAGCCCATAAAGCCAATGACCGGGATACCAAACACAACCGGCTCGATACGCGCATAGTACACCACCGACGAACCGATAAACAGACCGGCGATCACAATTGCCATCGACATGCGGTCGATAATTCCACCCAGCTGCCGCAGTGCCTTATCGCTGCTCATGATCTGCGTGTTCACCTTAAGCTGGCCGCGCGTAAGCATACGCGACGCCAAGCCCAGATACTCGGCCGCCTCGAGCGAACCTTTTGCCGCTCGATAGCTGCTCGCGGCAAGATCGCGCCCCATATCGCGCACGCGCGCATAGGTGCTCTTCTCGTTTTTGATATGCGTCTGGATGATCTGGATCATGTTGACGTTGGGCATGTACTCGGTCAGCAGACCCTCGAGCGTCACCATGCCGCGCGCGAACATCGTCACCACGCTCGGCAGCTCAACGTCGTTTTTGCGCGCCAAATTTAGCAGCGAGGTCAGAAACTCGCCGATATCCAGGTCCTTAAGATCGAGGCCCGCAAAGTCGGCAACGATAAAGTCCAGGTCGGACAAAAACGCCGAATGGTCGAGCTCGGCAGAATCGCCGCGCGTCACGGCAAAGCGCATGAGCGAGTCCTTGAGCTTGGGCACGTCGCCCTCGGCCACGGCAAAGATCATGTCCTTAACGATACCGCGGTCGTGGCTCGACATGCGCCCGACCATACCCAGGTCGATAAAGTAAACGACGCCGTCCTTGAGAATGATGTTTCCCGCATGCGGGTCGGCATGGAAAAAGCCATCATCGAGCACCTGCGTCGAATAGTCCTCGACAATCGCCGAACCGATTTTTTCCAGGTCATAGCCCTCGGCCACCAAGCGCTCGGGATCGGCAATCGAGATGCCGTCGACGTAATCCATGACCACGACATGCTCGGTGCACAGATCCAGATAGGACTTGGGGCACGTCACGCCATGGACGCTCTTATGGAACTCATAGAAATCGTTGAGGTTTTTGGCCTCGGCCAAAAAGTTGGTCTCCTCGCGAAACGAGGTCCACAGCTCCTCGACCACGCCGTGCAGGTCAACAAACTGATCGGTGTTGACGAACTTGGAAACGATGCGCACCACCGAGCGAATGATGTCGATGTCCTGCGCCATGACCTGCTGCGCGCCGGGGCGCTGCACCTTAACGGCCACGTCCTCACCTGTCACCAGGCGGGCACGGTGCACCTGCGCGAGCGACGCACTTCCGAGCGGGTTGGGGTCGATCGCGTCGAACATCTGCCCCAAGCGCTGGCCGTACTCCTCTTCCAGACAACGCAGCACCACCTCATACGGCACCGGCTCTACGTCGGAGCGCAGGCGGCGCAGCTCGTCGCAAAACCGCTGCGGCAAGATCTCGGAGCGGTTGGCCAGAATCTGCCCCATCTTGACGAACATGGGGCCGAGCTCTTCGAGCAGACGGCGCAGGCGAACCGGCGTGAGGTTGTCCCACACACGGTACTTTTTGATCAGGCGAACGATTTGCCCGATGCGTTCGCGGCGGCCCGCCGGCGTGAGCTGGTACTCCTCATCCGGCGCCATCGCGTCGGGCTCTTCGGGGACCATATCGACAGCGCGCGGCTTCTTGCGAGCGCCCGAGACGGCGGCATCGACCTCATCGACAACCGCCGCCTCGTCACCCAAAGGATCTAGATTGTTGTAATCGGTGGTGGAATCTGCCATCTGCGCTACTACTCGGCCTCTTCGGCGTCCTCTGCATCGTCGGGCTCAACAGACTCGACAGGCACCGAAGTCACGTTGTCCTCGACCGAATCGACGATATCGCGCACATGAGCCAGGAAGGCCGTGCGCTCGTGGGCGGTCATAACGCGGACGCGAGCCAGGATGAGCTCATCGAGCACGCGCTGTGCCGCAGTCTCGCCCTGCATGCCCAGGCGCTCGGTCAGGTCGGAGATGGTGCCACCCGCCTGCTCGAACATATCGGACACGCTGCGGGCGATATCGGGGGTGCCGGCATCCTTGCGGACCTGCTCGCCCTTGGTACCGAGGTCGTCGAGAACCTTCTTGCCGCCCTCGACGGCAACGGCGGCGGCACCGAAGCCCACGTTAATGGCGCCGTTAACAAGCTGATCGAGTTTCATAACCATGGTTGGCTCCAATCATGAACAACTGCATTGGCCTTCTTGTACCCAAGATTGAGTGAACGACACAAAATCGTTTTACCGCCAAGATAGAAATCGAGCGGGGCAAAGCCTTTGACGGCGTTTGCCCCGCTCGTTCGCTGCAATACGGCTTTTACCTAATGTTGTCGTTCATCGCGAAAGAGTTCTTCATGGCGCAGCTCGTGGTGTAGAGCACCTTGCCCAACAGGGCATCGGTCTCCACGCGCATGAGCTCGGCAAAGGCCTCGTTGGCGCGGGCGAGCTCGGCGGGCACTTCGGCCTCGGGCAGCGTGGCTACGACAGCGTCAACGTCGTGAATCTGCTTGTGGCCCATGCCGCCGACCTTCTCCTGGTAGTCCTCCACGGCGCGACCGCACTCATGGAAACGGACGTCGGCCAGGGCGCCGATCAGGCGGTTGGCCCAGTAGAAGTTTTCGGACGTTACGCGAGCCTGCGTGTCGGCATAGTACTCGGGCATGGTCTCGACGTTGGCGTACAGCGGAACCAGCGCGTTAAACGAGTTGGAGCCAAAGGCCATCCACTGCACGGCGCGGTAGGCCGGCTGCGCATAGGGACGCAGCTGCAGTACGGCGAGTTGGCTGTTGCGGTTGATCCCGATGGGACGATAGGCGCCGCGTGTGGCGGGCGTACCCTTGCTGCCGTAGCAGTCGTACTCCGTGCCCTGGTAGTGGCTCGAAAGCACGTACTTGATGTCCTCGATGGTCACCTTGCGCTCGGGCACGCGGCTCCAGGGAATATCGTCGCTCTCGGGCGTGTAGTCGGCCTCGGGGCCATCCCACACGTCGCTGGGGTTGAGGCAGCGCTGCATGTACCAGGCGCGCGGCGTGTTGTAGACATGGTCGCTGTCGCTGTGCGAGCCAAAGGCCTCGCGCGGGTTAAAGACCACGGCCGGGCCGTCGCCATCGACGCCAAGCGTCAGGTCCAGATGCCACTCGGCCATCCAGGCGCGCAGGTCGGCGGAGCACATGTGGTCGGCCTGGGCGCCCTCAGCGTCATCCAGGTCAAAGCTGTCGATACCCAGTTGGTTGGGCATGGTCACATAGGCGTCGTCGGGCACGCGCTTGGCGATCCAGTGGTGGCCGCCGATGGTCTCGAGCCACCAGATCTCGTCCACGTCGCTAAAGGCGATGCCGTTGTTCTCGTAGGTGCCGTAGCGCTCGAGCAGGTCGCCCAGGATACGAACGCCGTCGCGGGCGGACTTGGCGTAGGGCAGGACCAGGGTCACCATATCCTCCTCACCCAGGCCACCAGGCTGCGCCGGCACATAGCCGTCCTCACCCTCGTTGCCCTTGGCGGGCACGTAGTCCACAAGCGGGTCGGCACCGCGGACGCGCTCGTTGGTGGTGAGCGTCTCGGTTGCGGACATGCCCACATTGAGCTCGTTGAAACCGGCCTCGGCCCAGATGCCGTGGCCCGGGACAACATCGGGGACGCTCGTGTAGCGCATGGGGTTATCGGGCAGTTCAACGGTCAGGTGACTCAGGACGCTCGTGTAGACGCGCGGCTGCTCGTCGGGATGCACCACGCGCATACGCTTGGGCTCAAACACCCCGTTGGACGAGTCCTCGTTGCGGGCGACAAGCGTCGACCCGTCGTAGCTCGCATTCTTACCAACCAGAATCGTTGTGCACGGCATGCGCATCCTCCTTGAGCGAAGAAATCAAACGGTACCAGTGTATCGCTTCGGCGCAAAAAGGGCGAAACCGCGACCCCTCGGAACCCCCTCGGGACCTCTGTGTGCAAAAAATGCCAAATATGAGTACTGTCACCAATTTAGTAGCAGCAAGTTTCCTTGTAATGAGTGCCGAAAATCCCTATTTGTCCAAAAGCAAGACAACGTTATTCCCCATAGGTTCAATAAAATGAGCTTCCTAACGATAATGCATATCATTAGGAAGCCCAAATGTCATAAAACATATGTGACTATCTTTGCAACAGTACTCATATTTGGCGTTTTTTGCACAGTGGGTATATAACTGACCCTCTATACAGCCTAAAACGCCTATTTCGATGCGCACTCCGCCGCTTCAATCACGTGTTTGGCGAGAATCGCCGTTGTCACAGCGCCCACGCCGCCCGGCACGGGCGTGATGGCGCCAACAACTGGCTCCGCAGCATCAAAATCGACGTCACCGACCAGCTTGCCGGCGGCCTCGTCCCAGTTAATGCCCACGTCGATGACCGTCTGGCCCTCGCGAACCGCATCCGTGCCAATCGTGCGCGCGCGTCCAACCGCGGCAACAACGATGTCGGCCGCACAGCACTCGGCAGCAAGGTCGCGCGTATGCGTGTGGCACGTCGTCACCGTGGCGTTGCGAGCCGTAAGCATGGCGGCAACGGGACGGCCGATCACTAGGGACCGACCGACAACGGCAACTTTGGCCCCATCCAGCTCGACGCCATAATGGTCCAGCAAAGCCAACACGGCTTCGGCCGTGCAGGGAGCAAAGCCTTCGCCACGACCCGAAAGCGCGGTGAGCAGCGAAACCGGTGTCACGGAGTCGACGTCCTTGGCGGGATCGAGTGCCGCGGCAACTGCATCCTCATCAAGCCCAGCGGGCAACGGACGAAACATCAGGCAGCCGTGAACAGCGGGGTCGGCATTGATGCCCTTAATAGCCGCCAGCAACTCATCCTGCGAAACATCGGCAGGAAGCAAAACGCGGCGAGCCTCAATGCCAACCTTCTCGCAGCGCTTGAGGGCGCCGCGCTCGTAGGACAGGTCGTCCTCGCGCTCGCCCACACGAACGATGGCCAGTGTCGGCACGATGCCCCGTTCGCGCAGGGCGGCGCAGCGAGCAGCGAGCTCCTCGGTCAAAGCACGGGCAACGGGAGCACCCTTGAGCAGCTCGGCCATGGCTATCCCCTCTTCCTTGCGGCGTCGGCGGCGCGGCGCGCCAGCGCATCGGCGCGCGGCAGCCACGTATCCAGCAGATCGTCGCACGCTGCCTCGAGTTCCTCGGCGCGCGCCCGGTCTTTCATAGATGTGGTGTTGGCAAAGAGCGTCAGGCTCGCACCCTGCATGGCGGCGCGGCAGAACACGGCACCGCACGCCACGTCGGACAGCAGCTGGCGCGAGCCCTTGTCTGCCATGTCCTCAAGCAGCGCCAGCGCACGACCGCACGCATCCATAATGCGGTACGGCGGCATGGCTGCCACATGCAACGCATCTTGAATCGCAGTTGGTCGAGCCGGGTCATCACGAGGAATACCGTATGCCGCAGACACCTGGCCATACGCACGAACGTCCTCGGCGACCAGACCCACGAGCTCCTGAGCCAGCTCGTCTGCCTGGGCAAATGCGCGCGTCAGATCGTCTGCGCGATCGGCAAGCGCGGGGTTGGTTGCGCCGTAGCGCGCGACCATCCCGCACAGCGAGGCGCCCAGTGCGCCCACAAAGGCGCTCGCGCTACCGCCGCCGGGAACCGGCTCGCGCGCGGCAAGCGCCTCGGCAAACCCTCGGCAGGTTTTATCCATCATCTCTTGGCTCATCGAAACACCTCTGCCCACCGCGCCGGCCACCACGGGCCGCACGCATAATAAAAAATGGGACAACGACGCCAGGAAGCGGTTGTCCCATTCATCGATCTTGTCCAAGTCAGTCTAGCCCATAAGACAAAGGCTGTCAGGAGCTCTGGCTATCGGCGTTTCCGATTGCCTGCTATAGGCGCGGGTGCCTAGTCCACCTGAAACGTCGGCAGCAGCGTGTCGATAATCTTCGACCCCATGTCGCGGTTTGCAGTCGAGTACTCCAAATGCGCCGTGGCAATCGTCGAATCCGTGACGATCGTCTTTTCGTAAATGATCGTGTCGCCCTCGCGCCACGAAACCACGTACCAGTTGTCGCCCTCCGCGGTATAGAGGTCAGCCTTGCCCGAGGTGTCCGCGTTGACGAACATCTCGTGCGAGGTTTCGTCGTTAATGTTGACGTAGCCAAACAGGTTGATTACAAAGCCCGTCTCCGGATCCTCATACCTGGCGCCACTGCCGCTGGGAGTATCTTCCATCTCAAAGCGATTGGGAATCGACATGCTATAAGGATGCATGTCGTTCGTGTACGTATACACGTCGGTTAGGTAATCGTCCGAATCGCCCGAGCCGTAGTATGCCGATTCGTCTTCGGGAACGGCCTCGTCATCCGACGACGCAGACTCCTTGGACTTGGACTTGTCGCTCTTCTTCTTGGCAGAAGAATCTTTCTCGTCCGAAGACCCGGTATCGATCATCGAGATTTGTGTGCCAGAGCTCTTGGACCCGTTAAGCATCGTGAGTGCAAACACCGTGCCGCCACCGATGAGGACCGCAGCAGCACATGCCACAGCGATAATGACCGGCGCCTTGCTCTTAGGCTTTTGAGGCACAGGCGCGACCGGCGGCATCGACTGGGTTAGGCCCGGGGCAGAGGAAGGACCAGCGCCCGTAGGCGTCGGCACGGAACCACCCGCCAGCGAGGCCCCGCAGTGCGTACAAAACGTCGATCCATCGGGAACTTGCTGTCCGCATTTTTGACAGAACATCGTTCGACCTTTCGTGGTTTAGCTTTTGTCACAGCCAAGTCTATACGCCCCCACCCAAGACGCTGTTGCGCAACATGGAAAAGACGATGCTGAGCCGTGCCGTCCCATGCGCCCAGCGCCCCAAACATGGGACACATGGTCCACCTTTCGAGACTCCCGGGCAGCACAAGCTGGGGCATACATATAGGTAAGGAGCCCTATGTTGGGGCAACGCTCATCACGGCACCGGACGACGAATGGAGGAATAACCGCACAGCAAACAAAGTCATCATGTGCACGCGCAACCGCCGCCCCAGCAATCCGCGGCACACGATGTCATCGACAGACAAGGAGGACACCATCATGAAGAAAAAGACCCTATCGATCCTTTCCCTTTGCATCGCCCTCTTTGCCGCGTTTGCCCTTGTAGGCTGCGGCGGGATCGCATCGGGCGGAGGCGGCAGCACCTCAAAGAGCGAAGGCAAGGAAAAGGCCCCCGTCGCCGAAAAGACTGACTTTATCTGGTTTAAGGTCGAGATGCCCGGGGGCGTTGGCGTAAGCGACTCCGCCGGCAAGAATGCCGACAGGGTCCAGCTCACCTTCCCCGAAGACGAGAACGCCTCGGCCGATCGCTTTATCCCCGTTTGGAAAAAAGCGCTGACGGCCGAGGAATCCCACGCCGACCAGGCGGAAAAGAAGGGGGATACGTTCCAGTGGAAGGATGGCGGGTCCGTCGAGTATAACGGCAGGACGTGGCTCGTCGGAACATACGAGGACAACAGTGGCATCTCAACCATGCTTTTTACCGATGTTGAGCCGGGAAGCGTCTACGTCCTCATCTCGAACTTCGACCAGCACAAGAAAGAAGCCGAGGCGCTCCTCAACTCCATCGAGTTCCCCGATGACATGGAAGAGGCAGTTTCCGAGGCACGCGAAGTCGAGATTTCGAGCATCGAGATCAAGTAACGGGACACCCGCACGCGCCTACGCGCACCCGTGCACATGCGCCCCATTAAAACAACGGGCACCCAACCCGGGGAGGGCCGACAGTATCGGCCCTCCCCTCTTTTACACCCGCGCATATTGCCACTTAACGGCGCAAATCCGGCCCTCAGAATGGGACACATGGCCCACCCTAGCGAGCCGTCCACGCGTACAGTAAAGGCAGGTAATCCATGGGCGGTTACAGATTGAGGAGGACACGACCATGAAAAAGAAGGCCTTAGCGATTCTCACCCTCTGCATCAGCCTCTTTGCCGCGGTTGCCCTGGTGGGTTGTGGCGGAAGCGGTGGCGCTACCGGCAGCAGCGGTGGCGGCGGCGCGGAAAAGCCAACCGTGGATATGAGGACCGACTTCATTTGGTTTAAGGTCGAGGTCCCCGAGGGCGTCGAGATTACCGACGTTGCCGGCGACACGGCCGACAGGGCCCAGTTTAAGTTCACCAAGAGCGAGCACGCCAGCGACCGCTTCATCCCCGTCTTCGACCCTGACAAGAACGCCGACGAGCTGTTTGACTACGAGGCCAAGTGGAAGACCGACTTTGAGTGGACCGAGAATGATCCCGTTAAGTACAACGGCAAGACCTGGCGCAACGCTTCCTACACGCACACGGGCGGCGTGACGACCGAGTACTTCACCGACGTTGACGGCGGCAGCGTGTACGTGCGCATCGACAATGTCGAAGAGCACAAGGACGCCGTCGAGACCATGATGAAGTCCCTGGAGTTTGCCGATGATATCGCCAAGGCCAAGACCGAGGCCATGGACGTCAAGCTCGACGATATCGAGATCAAGCGCTAAAGCTCCAACGGCATGCAGCAGCGCCGTTTTAGCTCAGCCGGGATGCAAGGTGCGACTCCTTGCATCCCGGTTTTTTGTGTTCGAAAGCGCCCGGTCACATCACCATATTGAGCACGTTGACGAATTCCTGCGCCCTCGCGTGACTGCTGAGGCTAAAGACACAGGCAGTCAACAGCCTGTTACGCAGAAAAACGTCGCGGCCCTTGATCCTGTTGACCCCCGTGATGTCCTTAAGGTAGACAATCTCGGTGTGCTTGCCGCCGAAAGCGCCCTTCTTGAGCACCTCGATACGGTTAGGGTAAATTTTGACGTCTTTAAACCTACCCGAACCCTTGTCCTGAAACAGCAAGGTGTTGTTGTCCATGCGTGTCACTCCCATGGGGTTCGCTAAAACTGCCTCTATGGTCACATTTTAGTCACCGCAAGGCTCCCATGCGAAGGTGCCAGACAGCACAGCAATTCGTGTCCGCGCGAGGCTTTAAACTAAATGCGATAAAGATGCATTCCATAAGAGGAAAGTGGGGCGACAGTGATGGGCGAACTGGTAAACCGTGGAGAATCGGCAATCGTGCCAGAAGTTTTTTACAAGCAGGTTTCCTCGATTCTAAACGCCGCTCGCGACAAGGCCTATACCGCCGTTAACTTTGCGATGGTTGAGGCATATTGGGAAATCGGCAAGAGCATTGTTGATGAACAGGGCGGAGAGGAGCGCGCAGCATATGGAGAGGCATTGATTGCAGGCCTCTCCAGAAGGCTTACCGCGGATTTCGGAAGAGGCTTTGGCATCGCAAACCTTCGCAATATGCGTCAGTTCTTTCTTGCGTTTCCAATTCGCGACGCACTGCGTAGCGAATTGAGCTGGACTCATTACCGCAGGTTGATGCGCATTCCCGACCCCGATGCTCGCGCCTGGTACATGAACGAATGCGCCGATTCTCGTTGGAGCACGCGTCAGCTCGAGCGTCAGATCAACACCATGTTCCGCGAGCGCCTGCTTGCCAGCAAGGACAAGGAGGCCGTCACCCAGGAAATCCAAGAGAGCGCCCCGGCTCGTCGCCCGAGGATATCATCCGCGATCCATATGTACTGGAGTTTTTAGGTTTCTCGGACGATACTGCGTTTCGCGAGAGCGATCTAGAGCAGGCGCTCATCACGCATCTTCAGAAGTTCCTGCTGGAGCTTGGCCGTGGTTTCGCTTTCGAGGCGCGCCAAAAGCGCATCACCTTTGATGGGCGCCATTTCTATATTGACCTTGTGTTTTACAACTATCTGATGCGCTGCTTCGTGCTCATCGACCTTAAGACGGACGATCTTACGCATCAGGACCTGGGCCAGATGCAAATGTACGTGAACTACTACACGCGCGAGCTCATGAACGAAGGCGACAATCCGCCTATAGGCATCGTGCTCTGCGCGGACAAAAGCGACTCGATTGTCGAGTACACGCTGCCCGAAGACAACGACCAAGTGTTTGCCGCCAAATACTTGCCGTATCTTCCAAGCAAGGAAGAGCTGGCGCGCGAGCTGAGTGCCGAGTACCGCGCCATCAACGAAGCGACTAATGGCGAAGCGCAAGGGTAGCAGCACGTTGCGACCGATACCCCCGACGGCGTTTCATATCCCCCGACATAAGAGGAGCGCTCCATGACAGACAGACCGAAAACGACACTGCGCGACTGCATCTATGGGCTTGCCGTCGGCGACGCGCTGGGCGTTCCCTACGAGTTCAGGCCCCGCGGCACATTCGAATGCACCGACATGATCGGCTACGGCACGCATGGGCAGCCCGACGGCACCTGGAGCGACGACACGTCCATGACGCTTGCTACCTGCGACTCGATTAGGGAGCTCGGGCACATCGACACCGCGGACATGCGCGACAAGTTCGTCGGCTGGATTGCCCGTGACGAGTATACAATCGACGGCGTTTTCGATTACGGCGGCACAACCGCCCGCGCCTTGCACACCGGCAAAGGAGGCTCCGGCGAGCGCGACAACGGCAACGGATCGCTCATGTGCATCGCGCCCCTGGCGTTCACCGATGCGACAGACGAAGAGGTCAGCGAGGTCTCCGCGATTACGCACGCCCACAGAACGTCAACCGATGCATGCGTCATATTTGTCGAGCTGATGAGGACCGTGATGAACGACGCGCTCCCCTCGTGGGCACTCCACCTGAAAGGCGTGCCTGAGCACGAAATCAGGTCTGGCGGCTTCGTGCTTGACACGCTTAAGGCTGCCGCCTGGTGCTTTGTGAACACCAACAGCTACGAAGAATGCGTGCTTGCCGCCGTCAACCTAGGCGACGACGCCGACACCACCGCAGCCGTCGCCGGCGCGCTCGCAGGCACGGCATACGGCATCGACGCCATCCCGCAGGAGTGGGTCGACACCCTGCGCGGTAAAGAGTTGATTGAGAGCTGCCTGTTTTAGGGCGCCATTCAAGAAATAAGGCAGGAGGCATCATGGAGAGGAAGGCCGCAAATATAGACGAGTTCCAAGTGGACGAAACGGGATTCCGCTATTTCCAGTAGGACTGAAGGAAGAAGCCAGCCTCTATATCCTCCCCGACGGGCGTTACCTCCCCTGCGGGGTCTACAGGACCGCGGACGGCGATTCGCTCATTTATGAGCCGTTCGAGCTCAGCACCTTCGGGCAGATGCTGGCTCAATTCAAACTATGAACTTGTTTCTTGAAATCCTGCGCCTCTCGATGTATGTGACCGGCATTGCCCGGAACCTCTACTCGATCTGGCGGGAATATAAGCAGTAACGGATAGCGAAGGGAGTCATAGAAAAGGGTCGGTTGCAGCCGACCCTTTAAGACGATAGCACCTGCGTTGCCCGCGCTTCCAAAGTTGACCGACTGAGGAGCGGGTTCCGCGGCACATCCTGATTTTACCCAGTGGCAAGGCTCTTTTACAGCCGTTCCACCGTTTATTTACATCTGCCAATCAAGACGAGACTACTACGCACCTTTATTACACACGATATTTTCAGCCTGGTAGTGTCGAGAAAGTTGGTGTAGCGTCCGATCCGAAGCGAGTCG